>CALDYR010000078.1 GCA_937944405.1 uncultured Pirellulaceae bacterium | reverse complement strand
TTGACAATGAAGGTTAGAAAGAAGCCTACCACCAACCCAAAATAGAGACTAGAGATTAGGTCGATGCGTTTGGTTTTGATCAAAACATCGGCCAATATCGTGGCCACTGAGCCAATAACGAACAGTCCGAACACGGTCCAGATCTGCCACTGCGAGCTGCTGCTGAATTGCTCAACCTCTGCTGAAGTGATCAGTGACACTCCCAAGCCGATCGCGAAGATCAAGAAACACGTTCTTAGAATCCAAAGTGCCATCAGTATTACTCTTAATCAGTCAGTCGTTCTGGAGTGAAAAAATGCGAGTCGCGGGCAAAAAAAAGAGTTCCGGGGGCAAAGCGTCGCGGTTGCAAACGCTTACGCACCGGCATTTTAAGTACGCCCGGATCGAATGGAAACCCTATTAAAATCAGTTGCGACTATTTCGCGGCGTGCCAGCAAGATGGGAGCGATTCTTTGGACCCACTATGTAATACGAATACCCTAAGGGGTTGGGTTGGGCTAAAATTCTTACCTGTCAAGATTTCGAAAAGTTTATGCTTTGTCAAACATTTCTCGATAGGCGTCTTCGCAAAACCGATCGGTCATCCCAGCAAGGTACTCGACCGCCATCCTCGGTATTCCGATTTCTTTGGCACGAAGCTGGTATTTTGGAGGAAATAACTCGGGCTTTTGACAGTATTGAGCAAACATCTCTTTCAGACGTCCTTGGGCCTGTTGTCGAATGGTGATCAGAGCCGGATGACGATAGACCTTTTGGTAGAGAAATGCCTCGAGTTCTGTTTTTTGTTGGGCCAGTTCGTCGGCATGTTCGATCACGAACGAACTGCTCATCGCGTCGGCGTAGCTTTCGAATTGAAAGTCCTTCAACTGTCCCGCACAGTGCGAGATCAACGACGTGACCTGGCGTTCAATTAGCCGATGGACGATAGCCTGACGCATGAAGTCTTCGTCAAGGGCTGTATAGTTTCGGCGGACGTAGTGAATGCTTTCTTGGATCATTGCCAGTTTTGACATTTGTTCAATCGTCACCAATCCTAATTTCAGCGCATCGTCGGTATCGTGTGCGTCGTAGGTGGTGCTATCGGCGGCGTCGACCAGTTGGACTTCTAACAGCGGTCGTTGCCCTGCCGCATTTTTGTCGATCCGACACGTTTGTCCCGCCAGTACCTCTTGGGTCAGATTCAGGCCGGGGAAATCCTTAAAACGAACTTCCAGTTCATTGGCGATGGTGAGCGCGAATTGGTTATGGGAGAAGCCACCTTCGTCTTGAACACATTCGTTCAGCGCGTCTTCTCCGGCGTGACCGTAGGGAGGGTGGCCGATGTCATGCATTAAAGCCAGTGCTTCGATTAAGTCTTCATTGAGACACAGCGATCGACCGATTGTTCGCGCGATCGTGGCGACTTCTTGGGTGTGGGTGAGACGGGTGCGGTGGTAGTCCCCCATTTCGCCGGTGAAGACTTGCATCTTTCCGCTCAACCGGCGGTAGGCAGAACTGTGAAGAATGCGGTCGCGATCACGCTGGAAGGGGCCACGGTAGGGATGCTCGGCTTCGAGATGTTGCCGTCCCCGGGACTGCGCGCTGAACATGGCAAACGGGGCCAACAGCATCTTTTCGCGCTGGTGTACCCAATTTTCTTCAGGAGTTGCACCCGCGATAGGCGATGGAGTGGTGCTTGGTTTCATAGCGGCCGGTAATTTTAAGCGATTGGATAGAAATAGGTTCTACAGCGCATTATCGGCCAAAACGTGCACTATCTCAATCGGATCGACTCAAGAAGGGTGCGAAAAAGAAAACACGGTGCGTGAAAGTTCAGCCCCGGTCCCAATTCTAACCATTGCGATTAATCTCAGAAGTCAATCCACGGCCGGCGGGGCAGAGGTCGCAATTGAACTTCACTCGCGCGATTCACTCGTGATTAACCGTCGTCAACGGTTCGCTTGTATCGGCTCCCAATGAGTTCGCCGATTGAGAATGCAGCAACCGAATCATGAGGAACCGAAACAATGGGGTCACTGGAGGCACGGTTTCTACGGCATCGGGCTCACCTTTCAGGCTGGCATCTAAATCGTTAACGGCGGCTTCGATTTGCCGATTGAGATCGCTCTGTTGGTCAATTGTTGGCGATGGGTTTGGAATCAGCCCTTTGTGACCGAATAAAAGATCTCCAATTCCCTCCGCAGTTCCGTTGGGCGCGATGATCACGGTTTCCCCTGGCTTCAAATCGACTTTAAATTCCAGCGGTGTAACTTTGGTTTCAATTTGGCTCTCGTTGAACAAAAACGTTCGTTGGGAAACATCGAAACGATTGGTCGCGATACCGTGATGAACCTCCGGTAGCAACACCAGTCGGACCGATCCGTCGGGCTGGGGGAAGCTGGTGAAACGGTAGGTACCTTTAACCAGTTGCCCAGATCCTTTCACCGGCACACTGTCAGGCCCCATGAAAGCCCACGCTCTTTGGGGGTAAACGTTCGAGGTTGTTATTTCGTGGTCTTCGCCGGTGTCGTTTTCGATACGCTGGTGCAGCACCGTCCGGTTGGGCGATTTTACCAATCCGGCTTCGGCCATCTGACGTTTGAGATCGTCAAGCTTAGACAGGTCTAGCGGACGGCTTTTCAACAGTTCCGGCAACACTCTGGGAACCTGGGGCGACATCACCGCGTATCTAAGCCCGTTGGCATCGGCGATCTTGCGTGCCGTTAAAGAGACTTTCGTCTGATCTAAGAGGCTCCAGAAATGTTCGAATTGGTCGTGTTGATCGGAATCCAATTGAACGATGGCCACTTGAACTGCGACCGCACCGGGATTCATCGACCGGCGGGCGAGCGAAAAATTGTTTTCGCGGCGTTGGGGCGATTGATCTTTCAGCGCGGCGCATCCGCCGCTGGCCACGATGCCCAATACGACCGAAATCGCCAGCAATATGAATCGGATCAGAAATAGGATGATTGGGCTTTCAAGCATACCCTTGGATACCGAGTTGCCAAAAATCGTGCAAGATCGTTTTAAAAAGGGCACAGAGGGTATTGCATCGTCCGGCGAGGCGCTGGTTTGGCATATAATCCAACCGTTTACTGATGCCGTCTCTGTTGAGGTCCACAATGAAAGCTGCGCCGATTGCCCAACTGAAAAAGGAACTGCTCCGTTTGGAGCACGGCGAATTGTTGGAAGTGTGTCTGAAGCTGGCGCGTTTCAAAAAAGACAATAAGGAACTTCTAACCTATCTCCTGTTATTGTTTGAAGACGAACCGGCATTCGCCAATGGCCTGTGTAAGGAAATCGATGAACAGTTTGCTTTGACGCCTAATGCTCATAAGAAAACGCTGCGAAAAACGATCCGCTGGATGAACAAATGTTTGCGTTTCACCAAAGTCAAAGACACCGAGATCCAAGTGCGACTCCACTTCTGCCACGCGCTGCGATCAAGCGAGACTCCGATCCGCAGTTCGCGCGTCGTCACGAACATGTACCAAGGGCAACTAAAGAAAGTCCGAACCGTCGTGGATAAATTACACGACGACATTAAACACGACGTCCAACAGGCGATCCAAAGGCTGATGTTATGATTGCTAAATTCGACGGTGGAGGTCGGTCGTGAATACGATTGCTAACAGTCGATTCAAGTTCTTTCCGCAACTGAACGAACTGCGACAGGTGAAATGGCTGAGTTCTCGACAGAAACTCAATCGGGGCGTCACTGAGGAGTTTTTCGATTCGGACAGCCTGCAAGACAAATTCATGCGCGGAATCTCGGCCCAGCGTTTACTACCGATAAAAGAGGTGCTTGAGTCATTCGAGTTGTTCGCACGCATCCGTAGAACGACAAAAGCGCCCATCGTTGCGGACCTCTGTTGTGGGCATGGGTTGTTGGGGATTTTATTTGCGCTGTTTGAACGGGACGTCGAACGTGTGATTTTGATTGACCAACATGAACCTGAAAGCCGCCAGCGATTAATCGCAGTGACTCGTGAAATCGCACCGTGGATCGCCGGCAAAATTGATAACCGAGTGGCGAAAATCAGCGGCACCGACCATTGGGTTGAACCGGGCGTTTCGGTCGTCAGCGCCCACGCGTGCGGCGTTCTTTCGGATCTTTGCATCGATATCGCGATCAAATCGCAGGGACCGATTGCGATCCTCCCGTGCTGTTATCCGCGGTCGGCTTGCGATGCGCCACTTGCCCTGCAAACGCAGTTCGGTATCGAGACGGCTTTTGACATCGCCCGGACCTATCGTCTGGAAAAGGCCGGATATCGCGTTCGATGGGGAACGATCCCACAGGAAATTACACCCATGAATCGAATCCTCTACGGAAGAAGCATCAAGTAACCGATGCCGCAACGGGTTCGTTCAACAAACCAATAGAACAGGACACGTGAAAAACAATTCGGTGATTGGGGCGACGATCCGTTGGGGCCGGGTTTTTGGCCCTTCCCAGATTTTCGTGACAATCTTCGAAATCGTGGTGGGATTGGCCACAATTTCTAATGGCTGTGTTGATGGGAATTCGGACCAAGCCGGCTACATTCGCTGTTCATTGGAAAAGGCAAGGTTGGGGCGCACTCTGTGCCACAAAGTTCCGGGAAGGACTATTTAGAATAACCGGTAGCCCCTTTCGGGCTCAAACGATTGTCTCGTAGAAGAGGTTTTTGGCACCGAACTCATTGTCTTTGTCTGCGGATTTGTGCGCTATACCGTTGCAGTATTTTGCGCTCGCGCGAAGTTAGACTGGCTTCGCCTTGTTGGTTGATTTTCTGCAAAATGTCATCGGCTTGTTGTTTGAGTTTGTCATCCGCGCCGCCGGTTTGCGGATTATGAATCTTCAGTCCGCTTCTGTTTCCAATTCGGTTGCCGATCCCGTTGGGTAAACTTAATCTGCTGAAGTTCCAGCCCTGTTTGAAATATAACCATCCAAACAGCGCCCCGGCCGCGTGAGCTTCCCACGCTACTTGGCTTCCCGGTGCGAACGCGTAATACAAGTTGGCCGCCAGCATCAGGACTCCGATCGCCCAAGCCGGCATTTCGAGGACTCCCCACAGATAGATCTTCTGCTGAGGGAAGTAAAAAATAAAGAGAACGACGACTGCCGACACCGCACCCGAAGCGCCCACCAACGACGCGGCGGGATTGCCACGCAATAAATTGACCGCAAAGAAGCCAAGAAAACCTATCACGATCGCCAGCAGATAGAACTTTAAAAACTCGTTACGCCCCAAACGGTGCTCGACTGATCGGCCAAGGAAGAACAATGTCAGCATATTGCCGCCGATGTGCATCAAACCGGTTTGGCTATCGATGGCTGCATGGACGAACCCATGCGTCAACCACGTCCAGACATAGTACCACTGTTGGGGGCTGGCAGAAAGAAAGTTGCCTAACCAGTGTGCGCCAACGCGTGGCCCGCCAGCCAATTGGCCAATGTCGGGTGTGAAGCTGTCAGCAAAGAAAATGATCACGTTGGTCGCGATTAAGATCGCGACCATCGAATAACGCGACCAAAGAGAACCCTGCGGACGATACGGGGTGCGGCCGGTTTGGTACTGGTTGTAATCCCGATCTTCAAAACCCATAACCTGTCGACCTTTTCAATCCATTAACGTCGATACGAACACGCCAGTAAACCTGCATCTGCTGGCCCTTAGAAAACGAGAACTCAGAAGCGCTGTTTTAGTTGACATCTTCAAAGAATTCAAAATCAGATTCTTCAACTGGGGGCTCTATTACTGGAGCCAAAGGTTGATTTGTGCGTGATCCAGCGGGGGCTAGAGGTTGCGGTTGATCGGTGATGTTCGAAGTCCGAGGCTGCGTAGATATGCTCGCTGGAGGTAATTCGCCGGGCGGTAATTCGCCGGGGGCAGGCTGCGACGGAAAATAACGCGGTTGAGTGTAGACAGGTGGTTGGGAACCATAAATTTGAATTGGCGGTTGCCGCACTGGAGTTTCGTATACCGGAGTTTGATACACAGGCGTCTGGTAAACTGGCTGGCTGTTATGTGGCAGACTATAGACTGGTACAACATCTCCCGAACCTGGGAAAGTTGTTTGTTGTGATGATTGGTCAGACGTTGTAAATTCGGCGTCAGTCGAAACCGCCATTTCTAGGTTTTTCATGTGGTTAACGATCTTCGCCGCAGAATTGCCGACCTGCCTGCGTAGCTTAATTTTTTCTTTCAGTAATCGCTCGACTTGTTGCTGTAATTGAGCGACCTGCGCTGCTTTTTGATTATCCACCGCCGTGATCACGCTAAGGTCTTTTTCCATGTTTGCGTTATCGGATTCTAAATCGGATTGGATCCGTATCCTTTCTTGGATTTGTTCGTCTAAGTTCTTCGCGATCGCGGTGTCATAGGTCACATTATCGCTACGACGGCCTTGGAGAGCTTCGGTTAACTTCGCAGCCTGATTTTGAAGACTGCTGTACATGAATGGATAATCGCGATATTTACGCAAGTAAATGCGATCGATTTCGGTAACGTCTTCGGTTTGAGTGAAAGGGGCGATGGTGGTTCCGTCGCGCTGATATCCTTCGGCCGATAGCTGATCAATCGTGACTTCATCGCCTTCTTCGAAGGTTACCTTTTTTCCCAAGTGCAAATCGCGCGAAACCGCGTGCCCCAACGGCGTGAAGGGGCCGTCGGTCTCGAGATTACCTTCGGCGTCGACGGTATATTCCTTGGAGCCTTTGTTGAACCGATACTTTACATGAACTTCTTCGGGACGGGGTTGGAAAGGGCCCGACTTTCGCGAGGCGCTATTTGCGTCGATCCAGTTTTGAATCTTCCCTAACGACAATCCGTCGAAGGCGTAACTGTCAATCAGACGCTCGTACTCCGCTCCTTGGACTGGAAACGGAACTTTATCGGCCGGGAAGAATTGGGTTTGGAGAATGTTGCGAAACTGATCGATGGACATTTCTTCAACGTTCACGCCTTCTTTTGCCATCGCGGCGATTGCGTCTTTGAATGCGCCGCGGCGATCCAAAGGCATCTTTTCGTAAATCGACCATGTGTTCGTCGGAGAGGCGGCCTCGGCGCTGTCGACGATTTGCAAGCTTTGCAAGACGAAACCTTCGCGCGTTGCATCGTTGATTCGGAATTCACCAATGTAGCTGACCGGGTAGGCGCGCCCGTTGATGATTTGGTCGCGAAAGACTTGCACTTCAATCTGTTTCAGTTGATTCAACTGATTGTCTTCCCCTTCAACCACGGCCGACGCAAACTTGAAGTTCCAAAGGTTTTCGCCTTCGGAAGCCACGTTGCCGCCAGACCAAACTCGTCCTCGTCCCATCAGCTCTAAGTTCAGTTTGTTGCTGACGCCCCGGAGTGAATTTTCGCCGTATCCTATGTCGCTGGGTTTGCCGAAGATCGCAACCTTTAACTGTTCGCTGGCTTGAGCATGATCTTTAACGATCCTGTTGTAGGCGGTGACGGCTTTGCTGCGTTTGTAGAACACTTGTGCCATCCCCGCGGTCGCGGCAACACCGGCGATGAAGGTCAAAATCAAAAATACTGTGTTGACCCAGTGCCAGTGTTTGGCTGCCATCACGCAACCGGCGATCAAAACAACAAAGATGATTCCGTAAACAAGGTAAAACATGTGCCGCTTCCGGTCAGGTTAGTTAGGTCAATCGTGGTGCTAGTGATTCGTGCTATTGGGTCAGTTTCGTCCTGCGGACGGGCGAGCCGCTTCCTTTTTCAAAGGACGATCGAACAAAACTCCCGTAGTCGGCCCTGTGGGTAGACTGGGCGGGATCTGCGGCCTCAAAAGCTTCATGTCAATAATACATCGAGAACCCTATTGCTTATAAAAATTAGCCAAATTTGAGGATAATTTAAGCAGTTTAATTCCTTGTCCCCCGGCACTTGGACTCGTTTTCGGCAAACCTTCGACCCGCCTATTGTGCTATCGGCGGGAAACCCTGCTCTCCTTTTGGTTTGTATTTTTTCCACTCTGCTTTGTCAGCTACCACGACAAACCCTCAAGTCACAACCTGCACAAGTCCGATTTCCCAATAAATCAGAGCGGTTGGGGTAACCCGTAAACTTCAGCAAGCCAGTGGTTTGACAACACCAAAGATGGGGATTGTCCTTATTAGCCGTTTGGGCGTCAGCCCCGGTTTTTCGTTTCGAAAACGTGGCGAATGCCAGAACGGCTGACCCTAAATTTAAGTGGTGTCAAACCACGAGATCGCGTTGGGAACATTGACGTTATTGGTTTTCCAAACGCGCGGCAAATGGCGTCCCCCGAATTCCCGCAATCGATGGACGCAGAAGCTCTGTTTTAAATGGGGAAGGTGTGTCGTGACGCGAATCTGTCGCCGACGAAGGAGACCCTGTGGCCCACGCAATCGTTAAATTGGCAAACTTCAGAGGTTGCCTGGTAGCAATCATCGTTGTGCAGGTCTGCGCCGTGATCGGCTGTCATCGGGGCTATTATCGCCGTCAAGCCGACGCCGAGGTGCGCCGTCTGGTTGCAGAGAAAAACCAAGACCGGCGGTGGGATGCTGCCGATGGGTCGCTCGAAGTCGTGCCTCAGTCGCGGATGTTTAATCCATTTTCTTCTGACCATGCGCCACTGCCGCCGGACGATCCGGAATCACACAAATTGATGCACCGCGTCGATGGCAAAGAAGGCTATCCCCACTGGCATGCCAACGGTGACACCGACTTCGTCGAAAACCCGGATTGGATGTCCTACCTGCCAGTTGATGACGACGGACGCGTCGAACTTACGCTGGACCGTGCGTTTCAATTGGCTTCGATTCATTCCCCCTTGCTTCAGCAACAGCGCGAAACGTTGTACCTGTCGGCGTTGGATGTCAGCCTGCAGCGTTTTGGGTTCGATTCGCAACTGTTTGCTGGCTTCAACAGTTTTCTTGCCACCCAAGGCCGGTTGCGGAATCCTGGCCTCGGTTCCCAGACGCAACTTTCGAGTTCACTTGGCGTCAACGGCGGCGGCATCAATGTTAATCGACTTGGTATCACCGGGGCTACCTTTGCGGCCGGTTTAGCCAATTCTTTAGTCTTCAATTTGGCCGGTAACAGCACGCAATCGGCTAGTTCTCTGTTCGATTTTTCTATTATCCAACCGCTGCTGCGCGGTGCCGGTCGTGATCGAATCATGGAATCGTTGACCCAATCCGAACGCAACCTGTTAGCCAACGTTCGCCAGTTCGAGCGTTTCCGACGCGGGTTTTATCTGCAAATCGTAACCGGGCGCGCAACCGGTGCCGGTCCCAATCAGACAGGCGACTTTCTCAACCTACCTACGGCTGCATCGATTCAAGCCGGTGGCTATTTGGGGTTGCTGCAACAGCAGCAACAAATTCGCAACCTCGAATTTAACCTGCGATTGTTAGAAGCGGTGCTGGATCAGTTCCGCACCTTCTTCCAAGAAGACCGAATCAATAAATTGCAAATCAGGCAGTTCGAAGCCACCGTTTTCCAACAACAACAAAATTTACTCAACACCAAAGTCGTCTACGAAAACCAGTTGGACACCTTCAAACAGACGCTCGGGTTGCCACCGTATTTGGACGTGGTGATCGCCGATCCGATATTAGACCGGTTCAAAATCATTGGCGATCAAATCAGCCAACGCATCAGCGCTGTGGGCAATTTACGAACTCAGGCCGGTAACGTCATCGACAACCAAGTCGACTTGGTCAACCAACGCGCGGCTGTCGGAGGCGCTGAACGCCCCAGTGCTATCGATGCGATCATAGAGAACCTGCAGTTTCTTAAACCGGTTGTTGTTGCGGCGCTGGCGACCGTCGGTGACGTTCGCCAGAAAGACTTTGTCGTAGTCGGCAGAGATATCGATCGGCTGTCGGCCTTGCGAGAGGGGCGCGTCGCCTATTTAAGGGAATTAAGTCGTGACATCGCCAGTGGCAAAGTCGATTCCGAAGTTGAGACGCAGATTTTTGCTGCCGATTCCATTCCCGATGCCCAAGCGATCAAGAAAGATCTGGCCGACAAAATACCGCTGTTAGACGAGATCGAAGCAAGTTTACAATTGATGGTCGACCAAATCGATGATTTTGAAAACTTGACCAAGGGAATGAGTGATGCCGAGGTCATTGAAATGATTGACGACAACTTTCGGACGACGATTCCGGGTGTCCTGACCGAATTGGATGGATTGGTCTTGGAACTGTCCCTGCTACAAGCCAAATCGCGATCCAATTCTATCGAGATTCAAAAAGTCGACATCGATTCGGTTCAAGCGTTCGAGATTGCGCGCTGTTTGCGGCGTGACTGGATGAATGCACGGGCATCGCTGGTAGACGATTGGAGGAACATTGAATTCGTCGCCGACCAGTTGGAGTCGCAGTTAGACATCGTGTTTGAAGGCGATATTGGCAACACCGGTGACAACCCGTTTCGCCTGCGTTACGAAACGGGCGAATTACGCGCCGGTATCCGGTTCGATGCCCCCGTTGTGCGGCTCGCCGAACGTAATAACTACCGTCAAGCTCTGATCGAATACCAGCAGTCACGCCGCCAATTCTATCAATTCGAAGACGAAGTCAGCCGGAATTTGCGGCTGATTCTGCGAAACATCGATCGAAATAAAGTACTGTTTGAACTTAACCGTCAATCCATCCAAGTCAACATTGACGCGGTAGAACTTTCGCGTGCTCGATTAGTCCAACCCCCGCGACCGGGCGCCGCCTCTTCTTTCAGCGACACGACCGCAAGCGACCTCTCTCAAGCGATCACGGGTTTGAACAATGTTCAAAATCAATATGTCGAAGCGTGGGTTCAGTATGAAATTCTTCGACGAAGTTTGGACTTTGATATGGGAACGATGACCTTGGATCCGTTCGGCCGTTGGGTTGACCCCGGCGTGATTGATAGCTCGATCGGTACGCGCGTCGTTAATCGTTTGGGGATTGAACTGGACTGCCGCTTCTGCGAACGGATCAATCCAGCCGATGCCGTCACGGCGCCCAACTCCACACTACCTTTGGACGCTCCATTGCTAGAATTCGAGGAATAAGCTCGCATGATGTTAAATCGATGGTTTGTGATCCTAAATTGGGTGTGCTTGTTGGGTGGTCGTTGTGCTGTCGGCAAATGGCTCTGGGCAGCACAATCAGGGACGCAGAAATGGAAAACCAAACGTGCTGTTTGTTTCGGTTGACGATTTAGGCTGCACGTTGGGTTGTTACCAGGATGTTGTGGCCCAAACGCCAAACATTGATCGGTGGTCTGCACAGGGAACTTGTTTTCTGCCCGCTTACAATCAGTTGCCGCTGTGCAATCCGACTCGCGCGCCGGTTATGACCGGGTTGCGCCCCGATCAAATTAAAGTTTACGAACTCGACCGACGTTTTCGTGATGATGTATCCGACGTGGTGACCTTGTCTCAGGCATTTCAAAAAGCGGGGTACTTTGCGGCGCGAGTTGTGAAAGTCTATCACTATAACGTTCCCGCTGCGATCGGCACCGATGGGCGTTGCCCAAGTGCTACGCCCTGCCGATGATCGATTGCCCGAACAGGTTATAGGATGCAGTATCCGAACCGATCGTTACACCGAATGGGGGTTGGGAAAGGACGGCGTTGAACTCTACGATCATCATGCCGACCCTAATGAGTTCAATAATTTAGCGTTGCAACCAGATCGTAAGGTCGCTGAAGTGATCAAGAAGCTTCAGCCATTGCTGCGATCAAGGGCGTCGGGAAATACGCCCGCGGTTCCCGTGAACCCCAAACGTCTATAGAGAGATTGTGGTCGTGGAGATCTTCATTGTTCATGTGCGGCCCCATGCTTAAGCTTCTGAATCCTCTCGCATAGTTTCGATTGGGGAGGCCGCAAGGGTGCTTGTGTCGTCGGTGTACCCTGAAGACTTCTGTCTGAATCACTGCCGCCGCCGGAGTTGACGCCGACCCAAAATTTTGTCGATCGCCCCAAGCCGACAAAAAAACGCGATTCTGTCGGCGATGTAAGATCGGAAATTCTCAGTGCCGGCAATGGCTTTTTTCAGCAGAGGTAAGCAGGAAGCAAGCAGCAAAGCAAGAAGACGGCGAGTGCAATCAATCAGGAACTTCCAACGTCAAAGTTTGGTTTTGGAACCCCCAGGCTGTCTGATAATGTAAGGTTGGCCCCAGTAAATCCTAGGTTTCGGAGTTTGGCCTCGCAACGGTTTGTCGACGATCGAAAGCATTGCCGCTGTCTGGTGGTGCATTTAAATCGCCATCGGTTTCTTTTCTGCAACGGCAAATTGTCCGTGTCTAAAAAAACGCACGGGCAATCGTTAATCGCCTTCATCAAAATCGCACGTGTGTAGAAAAACCCAGCGACCTCCAATGAGAAAAGGATGTACCTTTCATACAAGAGCACAATACACGTAGCATTTCGAATGCTTAGAAGCCGACCGCAGGGGGCTTTGGCAGAAAATAAAGCCGATTCTCTCTCGCTTAATCGCTGACGGCGTAAAACATTTAGTCATACCTAAGTGTGCTCTATTTAAATTCAAATGAAATACGTCGATAGCTCGTTGCTCTGGCTTGTTTCACCGGATTCCTACAACCTGAGTATTCAAGGGGATTTTATGTCTAAAGCGTTGTCTTTCTGTCTTCTGTTTTGCTGTACTGTTTTCACGTTGGCCTCCCCAAGCGGTTTGGCCTTAGCGTCTCCCGGAAACGTTGGATACACCCGTCCGGCACGTTTTACAGACCTGCCTGTTTTCCGCTTCTACCCGAGTGATGATGCCTCAGATACCCAGCGTTTAACCGATTTGATTAACGAAGTTTCCAATACACTTACGACTGGTCCCAACGGTCGTCAACTGAACGGGGGGCGAATTTTCATCACCAATGGCGTTTATACACTGCGGCAAGTTGAGCTGAAGTCCAACGTCCATTTACGCTTTGGACAATCTGTCGATATTCTATACGATACCGCACCCACCCGTGAATTTAGAGGCCCTGATGTGTTCAGCCTGAGCGGTGGTGTAGAGAACGTAAGTATTGTTGGTTCAGGGAGAAACCCATTACGAATCTTTGGTCCGCCGATTCCGGACAGTCCGTTTGAAGGAACGAGGTTCCGCGCCGTTGCTATCACCGGAGCTACTAACTTCCTAATTCGGAACTTATTTATCGATAACGCGTACTCCCGTTTTTCGACTATTTTTCTCGGTGGTGAAAATGCCGCTAGAGGTAATGTCGATGGGCCATTTCCAAACGGAGGCGAGATCTCAAACATTCAGTCTTACAATAACTCGGGTGGATTTGGCGTCGTTCAAATGCACGCTGGGGCACGTGTGAAATTTCAAAATGTCGGTGGTACCGGAGGAGTGAGTCTGCGTTTTGAGTCGGGCATCGCTACATTACATGGCGTTCAGGATGTCGCCGCAAGCGATATTTGGAACGTGGATGGAAGAGCGGGAGTGCTTTTCCAACCCCACGCTGTTACTGCGCATAATCGAATCGACATTCGTAATGTCGTAACAACCGGCAGTGCCTTTTCCGTTGAAATTCTCGGTGGTTTTGTGAGTTCTAGGGACCGTGCTCTTAACCGCCCTGAGTTTTTGCAACGCGGTAGGTTCAATAATCTCAGTATCTCGAACATCGAAGCGAACTACGGAAGCGGATATTTGGCACAACTGAGACCGAACCGTTTACACACTTTACCCGAAGAATTCCTGCCTGCCATACCGTCTTTTGAGGACTTTCTATTCGAATACCGATTCAATGACGATACCGTTTCGACCACGCCTGTCGGTGCAGTCTATAACGAAGCGCTTACCTACACGCCCGTAATCCAAGAGTCAAGCATTCGGTGCAATGGGTTTCCACCAGCACTGGGGCATGCAACGATTAAGCCAGATACTCCTGCTAGGAACTCTGTTAGCCAAGACTTGGCCCGTGCTTTTCGCGCTCTCGAACGTGAAGTTGAGGAAAGCATTGAATAGGTTGCCGAAGATTGGTCATTTAGCAAATTACGTTGGTCACTGTTGAGCGATAACCAATTGGGCGGCCTTTTAAGTAACGCCTGTAGCACGCTCCACATTTGACTAACACCAACAACGCCCGAGACACCGCGTTCGAAAGTTACATCTTTGGAACGCGGTGGTTCTACTGACACTTCAGTGAAATCTGAATTCACACGAGAATCCTATCGCCGTCTCTCGTTACTTGCGTCGGCGGAATGAGTCAGAAAATTGTAACCCCTCCTTGGTTCACTCGGTATCGAGAAACCAAGGAGGTTTTTTATTGCGCAGTTGTGGTCAGATTCACGTCGGTGTCGCAATGTCGGCTAAAGGAAAGACGCTTCCCAAATTTTTATCGCAAGGTTCGAAATCCACGACATTCTCCAGAAGAGGCAAACTTTGGGCGCACTGGCTGCCACAAAGTTTAGTGAAGAACCAAAGGAAAGAGGTGGCTTCATTTATTGGATGTGCATACAAAACCAGACCGGTGCTAAAACAATAACTTCATGAGCTACCCAAGGAAGCGCCATCGACGATGGTATGCGCGGTTGGAACCTTTATTAAATACTCAAATCCAACGACGAACTTTCTGTTTGTAGTCCAAATACTTCTGGCCGAAAGTCCGTTCCAGATAAGCTTCTTCTGGTTCGATGATGATCGTCGTCATTAGGTAAATGAAGTACGCCAGCACCAGAAGCATCACTGGCGAATCCATCAGCAGCACGAGTCCTGCGTAGCCGAGCGCGTAGCAAACGTACATTGGATTGCGCGAGTACCGGTAAGGACCGTCTTCAACGATCGCGAGTGCAGGTTTGGTGGTGTTGGTGTTCGTGTTAGCCGCCGTGAAAATGCGGAAGCACCATTTGACTCCGCGAAAGGCCACCAAGAGCAGCAATAGCCCAAGCACTCCCCACGATCCCCCGATGCTCATTGGGAAGACCAAGTTCGCCAGCCAGTTTGCGATGATCCCCAGTATCACCATGTAAAGACACAGCGTCAGCGGCAGTATTTTCAAGTCCAATCGATCTGATGATTTTTCGGTCAATGGAATTCTTTCAGGCATAGTTTCAAGTTTCACGCATCAGAAACGCAGCGGGGAAAAGGCGTTCTCTGCAAAGGCCGCGGACTTTTTCTGAAGCGCCTTCGATTTTGTTGCGTTAGACATTTTCATCCCTTAACTTAGTAAGCCTAGCGCGTCGCCGATCGTTATCACAGTGACTTTCTAAAAAAGGTTCTTCCCATAATTTAGTGGCAAGCTTCAAAATCGTAGTAGGATTTGCCAGAACTTCCGACGCTGTCTTCGTGGGAATACGGGCGAATCCCACTCCATTCACTAGAAAAGGCAGGCTTTGTCCGCACGCGCTGCCACAAAGTTCCGGGAAGAACCAACGTAAAAAAGGCCGCACAAACGAGTGGGCGGCCAAATCCCAAGCTTTTTTTCGCACACTCCTTGGCTGTGGTCATCATCGAAATGTTTACGCAAACGCAAGACTAATCAAAATAATGGACGGCGTTTTTGAAAATTGCTAAACCTTCCCCCACCGCGGCGACTGGTTGGCGCGTCCAGCGCGGATGATGGGTTGGGTCGATGAAGCGTTCGGGATGAGGCATCAACCCAAAGATCCGCCCGCTGTCGTCGCAAACGCCGGCAACATTCTGTGTCGAGCCGTTAGGATTGGCGGGAAATTCGAGATCCGCTTCATGGCTGCCATCGGGACGGCAATACGTTAACGCCAGTTGGTTATTGGACTTCAGGTAGTCCATCGTCGCAGCGTCCCGGGCCACAAATTGGCCCTCGGCATGAGCGATGGGTAAATACATCTGATCGATGTCTTTGAGGAAAACGCACTTTGCATTATCCGTTTTCAAATTCACCCAGCAATCAATAAAACGCCCGTGATTGTTCCAAGTCAACGTTGCGGGCAGTCCTGATTCGTCTTGCGGCAGCAAAAACCCGGTCTTAATTAAGATCTGAAAACCATTGCAGATCCCCAACACTAATTTGCCGGCGCTGTGGAATTCACTGATCGCGTCGGCCAGTTTGGACTGCATTTGTGACGCGAGCACTCGGCCGGCGGCGATATCGTCGCCGTAACTAAAACCTCCCGGCAGGCACAGAATTTGGTATTTGGCCAGCACCGCCGGATTTTCCATCAGTTGATTGATGTGAATGTAGTCGGCTGTTGCACCGGATTGGGTGAAAGCGTAACCAGTTTCTTGATCGCAGTTGGTGCCGGGAGCGCGAAGGATGATGGCTTTAGGTTGTGACATAGGTATCTAAAATGTGTGGAGGATGGCAAGAGGGACTTAAGTAATCCCGCCCAAGCGAAAGGTTTAGCGCTGGTTAGTTCCAGTTCAGCGGCGACTGCCACGCTTCTTTGAGTTCGCCAATCGCAGCGCTGATCAGCGTTTCACCATCGGATTCTATTTGCAGTTGCATCGAATTGGTGACTTCTCCCAGTCGGCAAATCGCCACATCGGTCATCGCGGTTTCGAAGGCGATTTGGTTTGCGGGTTCTACTTCAACGATAAACCGAGTGTTGGATTCAGAGAACAGTAACACCAAATCTAAAAGACTGGCGTCGATGTCTCCAGCGGCTTCCATGGTAGTGATATCGATTCGCGCTCCCAAGCCACCGGCGAATGCCATTTCGGCAATTGCGGCTGCGAAACCACCTTCGCTGAGGTCATGGCAGCTGCGCACATGGCCTGCGGATATCGCGGCATGCAGTTTGGCAAACGTGAGTTTGGCGACGTTGGTGTCGACGGTGGGAACGTTGCCGCCGGAGCTGTCGGTGACCAAATTCCAATGCGACCCCCCCAAATGATCGCCAGTAATGCCAATTTGGTAAATTAAGTTACCGGCCTTTTTTAAATCCATGGTGACACAGTTGGCAACATCGGGTACCTGTCCCATCGCGCTGATCAGCAAGGTTGCTGGAATTGAAATCGTTTGACGTTGGCCGTCGGCATCGGTGTAGCTAAATTCGTTGTGGAGGCTGTCTTTGCCGCTGATGAACGGTGTCTGCATCGCGATCGAAATGTCTTGGCAGGCGATCGCGGCGCGGACCAATGACCCAAGCGTTTCGGGACGATCGGTGTATCCCCAGCAAAAGTTATCCAATACGGCGATCATAGAAGGGTCGGCGCCTACAGCCACACAGTTTCGCAATGCTTCGTCGATTGCGCTGGCGGCCATGTGGTACGTGTCCAGTTCCCCGTAGTGCGGATTCATCCCACAAGAGATCGCCAGTCCGCGGCGCGAATCGAGCACTGGCCTGACGACCGCTGCGTCCCCGGGGCCGTCGTTTTGAACGCCGACCAAAGGTTTGATGACGCTGCCGCCTTGAACTTCGTGGTCGTATTGGCGGATGATCCAGTGTTTGGACGCGACGTTAAGTGATCCAAGAATCTGTTTCAATCCGGACTGGTAATCGGCGTCGCCGCCGGGTTGGTAGGCGGTCACGGTGGCTGGCGAGTAGTTGGCTTGCCGCACGATCGGCGGGCGTCCGTCGTGCAAAAACGCCATCGAGATTTCGCCAACAACTTCTTCGCCGTATTTTAACGTCAGCATTTTCGTCGGTGTGAATTTTCCCAATACCGTCGCTTGGACCGATTCGGCGCTGCACAGCTTCTCAAACGCATCCCAGTTGGATTCGGGAACCGAGAACACCATCCGTTCTTGTGCTTCGGAGATCCAGATCTCTGTGTAGGACAATCCTTCGTACTTCAGCGGAACTCGGTCGAGCCAGACTTCGGCGCCGAGCTCTTCTCCCATTTCCCCCACGGCGCTGGAGTACCCTCCGGCTCCGCAATCGGTCACCGCGGTGTACAGATTTAAATCGCGCGCCTTGAGCATCACATCCATCAGCATTTTCTCGGTGATGGCGTTGCCGATTTGAACCGCCCCGCCGGAAGTGATGTCGCTCGATTCGGTTAGCTCTGCGGAGCTGAAGGTCGCCCCGTGGATACCATCGCGTCCTGTTTTGCCTCCGATCGAAACGATCAAATCATTAGGCTGGGGTTCCTTGAAAGATTTATCCTTTGGGAGAATCCCGACGTTGCCGCAAAACACTAATGGGTTGCCGACGTAACGAGGATCAAAATAGACCGCTCCGTTGACCGTTGGGATTCCCATGCGGTTACCGTAATCACGTACACCGGCAACGACTCCTTTCATGATTTGTCGCGGATGCATGACTCCCGGTGGAAGATCCTCAAACGGTGTCTCGGGAGGGGCGAAGCAGAAAACGTCTGTGTTGCATATCGGTTTGGCGCCCATGCCAGTGCCGAGCGTATCGCGGATCACCCCACCGATGCCGGTATTGGCGCCCCCGTACGGTTCCAACGCCGACGGGCGGTTATGGGTTTCGACTTTAAAGGCCACGTTGTACTGGTCGTCAAATTTCACAATGCCTGCGTTGTCTTTGAAAACGCTGACGCACCAATCATCGTCGCCCAGATCAGCGCGGATCTGCATCGTGGCTGCGAAAATTGTCTCTTTGAGCATCGATTCGTATTGGTGCGTGCCGTTTTCATCGGTGTAGGCAATACGGCCGGCGAGTGTTTTGTGGCTGCAATGTTCTGACCACGTCTGGGCCACCGTTTCCAATTCGATATCGGTGGCGTCCCGACCGAGCGCAACGAAATGAGATTGAATCGTTTGCATCTCCACCAAGGACAACGAAAGCTGCCACTGTTGGCTGATTTCGACCAATTGATCATCGGTCGCGGTTTGAATAGGCACCGTGTTGAGAGCAAACTGATAGGCGCGTCCGAGCTGCAGGTCGTCGACTTTCAATGGCCCCACAACGGTCATCTCGATCGATTCGTTGCACAACAATTTCTCACACAGCAACGTCTGTTGATCGCTAGAGAGTTCGGAGATCCAGTACTTCCTAACCGTACCGATGGCGTCCACGTCAAATCCCAGCTGTTGAATTGCCAGCAACGCGCTTTCGGCTTCAGAGTCCGTCACTCCGGGCAATGGCATCACATAGGTCAGCGCATTGGTGCCAGCGGGCGGCTGGTTAAAAACCGCGTCACCATTTTCAGCGATGACGGTTTGTTCGACGACCGGTTCGGCCAAAAATTCATTGCCGATGCGTTGAACATCGGCAAGACACAGGTTGCCCTGGATCAAAAAGGTTCGCGCCGTTTTAATCAACAGCGACTCTGGCAATCCAAAATCGCTCGTGTCGGCCAAAATTTTTTCGGCTAAGCGATCGGGAAAACCGTCGCTGGGAAGCAAATCAATTTGCCAAATCTTTGATTTCGTGTCGTCTGACGTCGACGATGTTGATTGGGTGGAAGCCGTGGAATTTGACACGCCGAACCGTTTCCGCTGAAGTGCTTGAATGGGTGTTTTAACGAAAAACGATCATTCTATGCTTCTGCGTTGAAACTCAAAGGGGTTAATCATTAGGGTTGGGAGATGGGCCTGTAGATCCCCTCTCTCAGGCGGGCAGTGCTGTACTTTCAATCCCGGATGACCCAGTGTTTAAAATTCGGTTTCCATGGCAATCACTTTGTTCACCCGACGCTCGTGTCGTCCGCCTTCGAAATCACTGGATAACCATGTCTTTACCATCGAACGCAATTGATCGTCGTTAAAATTATCGCCCGGCAAACACAGAACATTGGCGTCGTTGTGTTTGCGGCTGAGTTCAGCAGTTGGGCAGTCGACGCACAATGCCGCCCTGACGCCGCGGACTTTATTGGCGGCGATTGACATGCCAATGCCGGTGCCGCAGACCAAGATCCCCATCTCCGTTTGGCCGCTTGCGATCGATTGCCCAATTTTTTTTGCAATGTCTGGGTAGTCGCAGGGTTCGTCGGACATCGTCCCTAAATCCACCCATTGGTGGCCCAATTCCGCCAGCATGGAGCCAATGATTTTACGTTGGTGTAAGCCGCGATGGTCGCTGCCGGTTGAAATTTTCATCGTCGTTGATCTGACCAAGCAAATAGTGAAATTAGGTTCGGCGCCCGTTAGCAGAATTGTGTCCGTCAGCAGAACTATGTCCGTTTGGAGAACTGAGAAAAATCGATATGCTGCAACCAGTGGTCAAGGCATTGATCGATCTGTTGAGCACATGACTGATAGACGGCCACGGGACTGCCGATCGGATCGGAGATGTCACCGCCGTCTGGCCGTAGTGTTTTTACGGTGTTTTTCAGCTCGGGCCACTGAGAAACGATGGCTTGGCGATGGCCACTGGTCAGCGCGAAAATCACGTCGGCACATTTGGCAATCCTACCGGTCATCGGCTGGCTGCAGTGGGATGAGATGTCGACGCCGTATTGCCGCATGACTTCGACCGACTGGTTAGCCGCCGGTGCGCCCGGCATCGCGGAGATGCCCGCCGATAAAACGGTGACTCCATAGTCACTCAGTTGGTCGATCTCGCAACCGAATTTGGTGGAGAATTGCTTCTTCAAGATCGCTTCGGCCATCGGGCTGCGGCAAGTGTTTCCGGTACACACCACCACTGCAATATAGTCGGTCAAACCGCGAATGTTTTCGCTTTTTACGACTCCCTCTCGAAGCACCGTCAGTTGGTCGCCGTCGACCTTTACGACGGTTGATGCGTCTTGAAACTTCGTCGGTCCAGCGTCAATGATCAGGTCGACGTGTTCGGATAATTCTTTGGAGACGGTCTGGCCGTTGATGGCGGGCGGTTGCCCGGCCAGGTTGGCGCTGGTTAAGACCACCGGACCGGCACACAGTCTCAGGATCTGGCGGGTCACGTCGTGATCGGGCACACGTAATCCAACCGAACCGCTTGGGACGGTCGCGTCGACGACCGGTTGGTCCAACTGATGAATTACGCTTTCGGGGTGGTCGTCCATCACTAAAGTGACCGGACCGGGCCAACAACGTTTTGCCAAACGTTTGGCCAACGGGGACATGTTGGGGACATAGTCCAGCGAATCTTCGAGGCTTTTGACCGCAATGGCAAAGGGTTTTGACGAATCGCGTCCCTTGAGTTCCCACAATCGCTTCACCGCCGCAGGTTGGAGTGCGCTGGCGGCCAACCCGTAAACCGTCTCAGTCGGGATCGCGATAATTTTGCCGGCGCACAAAGCCTCGACGGCCAGATGGATCACGTCCCGGACGTCTTCAGTTTGATTCAGGTCAATGAAAACTGCAGACATCTATTTAATTCAACAGGACAACTTGGAGGATGAAATATCCGTAAAGAGGTTACACTACTATATCAATCGAAGTTGTCGATGGTCAACCCGCAGGTTTCTGACCAGATGCCTGAAGTAACGTTTTTTTCCCAACATTTTTCATGGTTTCGCCGTTCGTGTTTCGCCGCTTACTTCGTTTTCGGTGGCTTTCTTTAATCCGGTCGCAAATGTTGGTCCTTGGCGGCGCGGTAGCGGTCAGTGCGTTGTTGTCGTTGGCTGGTTGTGTTGGGCCGACCGAAACGATTGGCGGCGACACTTTCATCTGGAGCAAGAAGGGGTTGGATGATGGGCGATTTATTAAACCCCGGGCAATTGCGATCGACGACAAAAATCACATTTT
This sequence comes from uncultured Pirellulaceae bacterium, assembly GCA_937944405.1. Classification (GTDB taxonomy): domain Bacteria; phylum Planctomycetota; class Planctomycetia; order Pirellulales; family Pirellulaceae; genus Mariniblastus. The sequence continues at coordinate 36,008 of CALDYR010000078.1, read as the reverse complement.
TATTGTCGACAAAACCAGCCGAATTCAAGTTTTTGACCGCGACGGAGAATTCATCCGCGTCTGGCGAACGCCGGCCTGTGTGAACGGAAAACCGTGTGGAATGAGTTTCAGCCATGACGGTTTGTTGATGGTGGCGGACACGCACTATTTTCAAATTTTGTTCTACACCCCCCAAGGCAAAATGGTGCCCGAGAGAATGATCGGCGGAGAGGCAGGACGCGGACTCGGGCAGTTCGGTTTTGTGACCGATGTGGTGCAAGATTCTGCGGGCAACTACTACGTTTCTGAGTACGGTGATTTTGACCGTATCCAAAAGTTCGATCCCCAAGGAAAGGTGGTCTGTCAAATCGGTCGGCACGGCGAAGAGGTTGGCGCGTTCTTGCGTCCCCAAGGTTTATTCGTCGATGAAAAGGATCAACTATGGGTGGCTGATGCTTCCAATCATCGCGTGCAGGTTTTCGATCTTAAACAGACGCCGCCTAAGTTTTTAAAAACGTGGGGCAGTGAAGGGGGGGCACCCGGGCAGTTGCGATACCCTTACACAATCGAAGTCGATCGCGATGGGTTCGTTTACGTCTGCGAATTAGGCAATCACCGGATTCAAAAGTTCACCTCCGATGGGGAGCACGTCGAAATCGTCGGTGGTCCCGGACGCGGCCCGGGACGGTTTGCTCAGCCTTGGGGATTTGCTACCGATTCACTTGGGATTATGCACGTGATCGATTCCTATAATCATCGTGTGCAGCGATTGAAGAACCGTTGGTGACTTCGATTTAGGCCAAACGCTGGGTTTCCAGCGTTTCACGCTAACGGTTGTTCACACCAACGGCTGAATTCCAACTGCGATTTGTTGGCGATGTGGGTTTGTTATTCACACCCGTTGGGTAGATCACAACCCGTTTGACATCCCGCACACTTCGGGCAGTTTTGGCTTTTGTTGCCTCCGAAGGACTGCTTTAAATCTTCGACGAATGTCAGGCCGGGGACGAATACACGATCTCCGGGCATCAATTGATAGTTGGACGATGCGTCGCCCAGTTGCACGATCTGGTCGTAGCAAACGTTCATCACGATCCGGCAACTGTTGCACGTCGTCGGGCGCGCGACAATGATCTGATGTTCGTTCGCTTTGGAGGACAGGCCCCCGGCTTCAATCAGCGCGTCAAGCACAGTGTGGGTGCCGGTGTAGTCGAAGGATCCCGGCGAGTTAACTTCACCAAGGACGTAAATCTTTTTACTGTCCCACGTCACCAAGCGAACGCTGACTTCGTTCTGAAGAATCGCTTCGGCAATTCGGCGATCAAGCGCGATGCGCGCTTCTTCGTTTTCGATCGAGGTCAGCGAAAGATCCTCTTCGACTTGACTTAGTGGGGCGGTCGAGGTGGCGTTGTCGTTTGCCGCGTTGGCGTTCTGGCGATCGGCCAATAACTGATCGCTTTCACGTTGACGCCGTTCGATTTCGAACGCGATCTCTCGGTCGGATCGAATATGATCGTCAATCGTTTGTTGGACTTCATCGCGAATTTGAGCGATCGTTTTTCCATGAGCCAAGTATTGTCCAAATTCCCCCAAGGAAATGTGCCCATCGGGTTTAACGATTTGGTCGCCGGGCAACCGAATAGAGGCGTCAAATTTTACCGCTTCGATCAAGACGGTGTCGCCGATTTCAACGATGTAACTGGGCAACGGTTGTTTGGAAAGTTCTTTCGGCGTGGCGATGCTGTAGCCTTCGGCTTCGGCGATCTTTTTGGTGGTCGGCAGAAGTTTATTCCCCGTCCCACCAAACGGCAGCCCAAAGGAAGACAACGTATTGCATCCCAACGATGGCCCCACAACAGCGCTCGCTAAAACGATCACGATGCAGCGGTAGTTAAAAAACGTGAGTAGTTTCATGGTTCGACAATCTACGAATGAATCAAAGGGCTCGCAATAACGCCACTGCGATCGCAAGGTGACGTGTGGAGCATTCTGGTAAATTCGGAGATGACGGAGGTGACGAATGAGCTAATTGTTTCGGAGCTGATCAATTGGCAAGATTTGACTGCCACGTAAGAAGTGACGAATGGTCTCTTCACGCAGCTGTTGCCGACTGTCAACGCGAATTTGAGGGCGGTTGGCAGTGCCGCTGACCTTTAGAAACACAACTCGGTCGGAGATGAAGTTTGCGGCTTGGGCAATAAATGACGCCGGTGTGCCTCGGATTTGAGCCAACGGTGAATCGGCCAGTTGTTCCAACAGTGTCGGTTCGTTGAAACGTTCGATCCGCGCCGCCACGCCCATATCCAGCCTCCCGTCGACAAACATGAATCCGGAAATCGCGACGGTGGCCAACGGGTTGGAAAAGTTTAGGCTTTTCACTTCCACGCGCCCGTTATTTAATTGCAGGACTATGTCTTCGGAACTGAAGTTGTCGCTTTGCAGTCGATTACCGGCCAAAGCGCGGCCCAGATCGGCCAACACAGGAAGTTGAAACGCGGAAGTGCGATCCAGTTCCCCTTCGAAACTTCCTTTTAAATCGCGCACTGTGCGAATTCTGTTGCCCTTGATTTTCAGCCGACCGTTAAGCTCGCCTTGCCCTGCCTGGTCGAAGTCGGCAACTGAACGCATCATTTTTCCCGTGTCGATACGTGAGAGTTTCAGGTCCGCATTGAGAGAAGTTCGTGATCCAAAGGTAACTTTGGCGGTTCCCGATGCCGTACCATCGAATAGGCGGAATGTAGAACGGCGCAGTTCAGCCTGGCCGGATCCAGTGGCCGTAGAAATCGAAAATTGAATCGGTAGCCGCACTGATTGACCGTTAACGCCGTGGAGGCTGGCTCGATCGACGCCTAGATACCCCCGGCCCGAGAGCGCGTCGCCGATTTGTCCATTTAATCGAGCATCGAAGAGCCCTTCGATTTCCAAGGGTTGTTTCGAAACGATGGCCGCAATCCGCGCTAAATCCATCTGGCGAATATCACAGTCATAGCGTCCGGATAACCCGCCACGCAACGCAATGGTCGCGCTGGCTTTGATTTTCCCACGTTTTAGATCGGCCCGAACATCGTTTAGCAACAACCGATCGTGGTCGACATTGAAGTGGATCGACGCTGATCGGGTCAGTAGTTCGTTGTTCCATTTGGCGTCGGAGATCGCAACGCGTCCGTCACCTTCAAAGGGGCGATTGAGCCCAACGACAAATTCGGCGACCGCCGAAAGATTACCGTCCAAGTCTTTTAGGCTTCGGAACAAAGGAGACTTGCGTTCAAGTTTTGCCAACAAGGCGTTGCTAAGTTTGAATTCAATAGGAAACTCGATCTTCTCCAATCGTTGGTTACCAATTTCTGTTGCGCCTCTGCCTTCAAACTTTCCACCCATCAGTGCGCCGTCGATCCCGTAATTCAGTTGGTCGTTACGGAGGCCGACGGTTGCGGCGAAGTCGCCAATTTCGATGCCCGACACTACCAAAGACGAACCCTTGAGCTTTAAATCGGCCTGGCGTTGTTGGCTTAAATCCCAATCCTTGAGTTCCGCGGTACCGTCGAAGGTGCCGTTGAGTTGGACCGGGAAATCAAACAAGGACGTGATTTCGATGGCGTTGATGTTGGCGATGTTAATGCCGATGCGTTGGGGATATTGGGTCAGTTCGGTTATTTCGAGGTCGCCGCCGAATGCCGACAGGTGTAGTTTGGAATTCGCCCAGTCATTCCCGGTATGGTGCCAGTCAAGCTCGATGTCATCAAAGGACCGGTTGTTATAAGCGGGCTCTTTGAGGCGCAAGCGGCCGTTGGTTCGCACGCGAAAGGGGGCCGCCTGCCCGCTGATTGAGAACTTTCCGGACATGACACCGGTGACGTCAGCGACTGCGCCTTCTTTTTGTGTGACCGATGATTGAGCCAGTAATCGCGACAGTCGAAGTTTGCTTAGGGTGCCGTTACTGTTGAATGCAAAAGGAGGCTTCAGATCTAAAGAGCCGCTGAAATTAACGTCGATGGCTTTGTTTTCGGTGCGGAAGTTTTCGATCTGTAGTTTTCCGGCGCGCGTTGAAATGTCGAATCGAAAAGGTTTGACTTTGATTTTGGCGGCTGTTAGATCGGTGGTCAAAACGGAGCCTGTAATGTTGACCGGGAACGTCGTTGGGTCGAAGTTCGGGTCGTCTCTATCGAGGGCCTTAAGGACCAGTTGACCGTCGGTGTGACCTGCGATTGGAAGTTCACTGAGATTGGCCGCGATGGCTAACGTTTTGATCGACAGTGATTTCCAATTCAAATTTCCGTTGCCGGAGCCGCGTGCGAGGTTCCAGTTAAATGCGCCGTCGATGACCCCCTGTTTTGGGAAGTTAGTCTTTAACCGTTTGACCGTTAGATTTGCCGAATCACTGGAAACCTTGACGTTTAAGTTTTTGAAAATCTGGTCGAAGATCCGGATTTCGTCTGAAGCGATGTCGACATCGGCGATCCATGGGGTTGGGCTGTTAAGGGGGAGGGTTAAGAAACTTGCACTGAGATCTAAAACCCCAGCTGGTTTTTGAACCGTGCGTTCCTTCCCGGCGGCCTTAGCGGTGGCTTGTTTGAGGCCGTCGGCCAATGCGGGGCTGGCATTTTGCGCGATTCTTAGCAACCACGGTAGCGGAACCTTTTGCGCGTCTACGTTAATTTTGTGTTCGGCCGTCGCGTTTAAGTCGATCGTTGCATCGCCCGTCAAAGATCCGCCTTGCGGAAAGTCACCGGTGATATTGGCGATCGAAAGTTTGCTGTTGTTGAGGCTGATGTCGGTGTTAAACGCGTTCAGGGATTGCTGTTGGACGATAAGTTTTGATTGCCGGACATTCCCGGTCGCTGTCCAACGCCCAATCGCATCGGGTTGGTCGGCGGGGATGTTGATTTGTGCACCAAAGTTGATGTCACCACCGAGGTCTGAAATCTTATGGGCAAGATCGCTGGATTCTTTGACCAGGTGTTTGCCGGTGGCGTTGAAGATCTGATTTTGGATCAATCCCACCGCCCAATGGATGGGCAAATTGTTCCCTGAAACGACAACGGTTCCGGTGTCCGTGGCTTCGTTGACCACCAGCGGCCAAGCCACGGTAACGCTGAGCTGATCGACTGCATTGGGATCGTTGGGGACTGTTGCGGTCACGGAGGAAAGTTCGAGCACGCCGCGATTCAATCGTCCTTGAAGGTCAACATTTTCAACGGACTGTCCCGCGAGTTTCCCCTCGGGCATTGCGCCTGTGACTGAAAGCCCCCAAGTTTTAATATCCCCAATCGTGTCCAGCGGCAGATCGATATTGGCCCGTCCAGATACGTGGCCCGCCAGGTCGAGTTGTTTGGCCAGCGCTTCGATGCCGAATGTCGAAAAAATGTGCTGCGACGGTTGTCGCGCGGCATCGGCGCGGACGTTGATTAACCCGCTGATGGATTGGTACTGTTGCTGCGCGTCGAACACTAACGATTCAATGTCGACTGATGTTTTCGAAGATTTAGCTTCTAGGTCGCCATAACGCGCCCCAAGCGTATCGCCGGTAGCGTTGATTTTGATGGTCGTTTTAGTATCGGCGGCAATGGCAACCGTTCCGCGCGCTTGCCCCGAGGCTTGGGCGATAAGAACTTCGGGAATCGCCGGAACGATACGGCGCAGTGACGCGCCTGAGAGGTCTGTGAAATTTGCTTCAAAGGCAGTCGTAATCGGAAAGGAAGAAATGTTGGTGGTCGCGGTGCCGGTGAACTGGGCTTGGCGGTCGATGGTGGCGTGGAAATTCTCAATGTGGATTCGGTCAAGGTCGAAGGTGGCGTCTGCGGTTTGGAGGTCGATGGGTAAGTTGAAGCTCGGCAAGTCAATACAGAAGGATTGGATTTTGGCAGTACCGTCTAAAACGACGGGGTTTGCGACGCTGCCAGTGATGTCAGTCGCAATGTCGATCGTGCCCGAGGCCGAGAAGTACCGGCGTAAATTTTCAGGGATGTACGGAAGCGACTGCCACTGGTCGTTTTTTAGGTGGAGTCCTTTGGTCGATACATTGGCGGCGTAAGTGTTGGCCTTAGGGTTAATTTCTCCCCGGATCTGCCAATGACCGCCCAGTAGATCCGCGACGTGGCCAGAGATGACTTGTTTTTTGTTGGCTTCGGCGATTTGCAGATCGACGCCGACGATGTGAAGCGACCGTTCGCCGTCTTGAAGTTGAAAATTGGAATTTGAGACGGATATTTTTTTCGCGGGCAGTTTAATTTGAGAGAGGTCAAATTCAGAATCAGCGTTTCCATTGTCGGCTAATGCGATTAACTGGTCCGGGCTGAGGAAGGCTTGGGCCCCGGAGAGTTTGATCTCGTTGAAAGTTGTGGCGCCGGCGGCTAATTCGGTGATCGGGTGATTGATGCTGAGACTGGCGACTTTCAGCCATGAATTTTCGTCATCAGGTTTGAGTTTGAATTCAATGTTGTGTGCCGCGACACCGTCGACCCCGACGCTGATGTCGCCGATTCTGGTTTCGCCAAGGTTGAGCTCGGCCAGTTGTGTTTTGATCTTTGCCGCGACGAAACTTTTGACGTACATCCACGTGACTAATCCTCCAATAAAAACCAAAAACAATACGATCGCCAACCATGCGACCCAACGGCGGGACTGGCGATCGGTGGCCGGTGGCGGAGGAGAGGTCATGGCGTTTCTTGATTGGGGAATTACAGTGATTGGCGCGTTGTGATTTAGCGCTATATCGAATCGTTGGCGTAGCTGAGGTTATGAACCGTTTGAATTAGTTGATTATTCTGCCAGCGATGACAAACTGGCAGGGGGTAGGGCTTTTGCGGCTTTTCGAGTCCAATTAGTTTAGCGGTTGTAGTGAAATATCACCCCACCTTTGAGAAAAGTTTATGCCACGGCTGTTCTTCGCAAGATTCGTTTCAATTGTCGCTTTCAGCGTTACGATTTCATGGTCATGGCATTTTGCGTTTTCGCAATCTTGGCCGCAGTATCGTGGACCCAATGGTGACGGAAAGATTGCTGCAGGATCAGAATCGGTCGGTTGGTCATTTGGACCGCCGAAGATCATTTGGAAGCAACAGACCGCGCTGGGGTTTAGTTCCTTTGCGGTGTCCGATGGACGCGCGATCACTTTGGTGGCAAGAGAGAATCCGGCCGGGGGCGCGTCCCAGACGTGCGTTGCGCTTCACGCCGAAACCGGTGAAGAACTGTGGGCCCACGCGCTCAGTGAACACGATTATGGCCGAGGGGGTGGTAACGCCGGGGCACGCGGCAATCGTGGCGGTGATGGGCCGCGGTCAACCCCGACGATTGATGGAAACCACGTCTATGTTTACGACGCCGCGATGTTGTTGGCGTGCCTGAAAGCCGACAGTGGAGAATTGGTGTGGCAAATCGATGTGTCTAAAAGCTTTGCCGGAGAGAATATCACTTGGTCTAACGCGATTTCGCCGGTCATCGACGGTGACCGTTTGTTGATCGCCGGTGGCGGAGTTGGGCAGGCGATGATCGCGCTGAACAAGTTCACCGGCGAAGTGATCTGGAAAACAGGCGATGAAAAGATGACTCACGCGACACCGATCGTGCGAGATATCAATGGGAAAAAACAAGTTATCTTTTTCATGCAGTCGGGGTTGGTGGCGTTAGGCGTTGAAGACGGGGGGCTGCAGTGGAGCACGCCGTTTGACCATCGAACTTCATCGGCGGCGTCGCCGGTGACCGCCGGAAACTTGGTGTATTGTTCGGCTGGATACGGGGTCGGCGCGGGGTTGTTTGAAATCGGGGCCGGTGGGGGCCAAGGAATGTCAGTGAGGGAGTTATGGCGGAAGCCCAATCGGTTGATGAATCACTGGAGTACGCCGGTTGTTCACGACGGTTATCTGTACGGTTTGTTCTCATTTAAAAAATATGGAAAAGGGCCACTTCAATGCGTCGAACTTGCCACCGGCGATATCAAGTGGCAACGAAAAGGGTTTGGGCCGGGCAACTGTATCTTGGTCGGTGATAAGTTAATTGTATTGTCCGACAGTGGAGAATTGGTAATTGTCGCGGCAAAATCCGACGCCTATCAAGAGATCGCGCGGGCGAAAGTTCTGGAGGGCAAGTGTTGGTCGACTCCGGCATACGTCGACGGGAAAGTTTACATCCGCAGCACCAAAGAGGGGGCCTGCGTTGAAATTGGTCAATAATTAGAAGTGCGTTGGACGTTGGGACGTTGGACGCTGTGGTGGAAGAGACGCCGGTTCAGGAACGAGGCTCGTTTTTTGATAGAGTGCACTTACCATCGGAACAGGCAGGAACCCCACGTCAGCCCACCGCCGAAACCAACCATCAGGACATGATCGCCGGGGCGGATGCGGCCCTGTTCGAGGGCTTCGACGATTGCCACAGGGATGCTGGCGGCAGAAGTGTTGCCATAACGGTCGAGATTGATAAACGCTTTGGCCGGGTCCAGCCCCATATCTTCGACTGCGGCATTGATGATCCGAGTATTAGCCTGATGAGGAATGAAGAGGTCGATGTCGTCGATCGTCATGTTCGCCAATTCGAGGGTCTCGTTGACGATTTTGGGCAGCATGCGGACGGCCCATTTGAACACCGCACGGCCATCCATTTTCAGGTACTGTTGGCGGTTTTCAATTACCGCCATTGATGTCGGAAGACGCGCACCGCAGGCGGGCACCATCAGCGCCTCACTCATGCTACCGTCGGAGGCCAATTTATAACTGAGGATGCCGCTGGTGCTATTTGTGTAAGGAACGTTATCATCGGTTGGCTGCGTTTGTTGGCCCGCGGTCAGCAACACCGCACCGGCTCCATCGCCAAACAAGGGATATGTTTTTACGTCCTGAGGATCCATGATGACGGTCAACGTTTCGGCTCCGATGACCAAAGCGTTGCAGCTGCATCCTGTTTTGATGAATTGTCCGGCCATAATCAGCGCGTACATGAAACCCGAGCACGCAGCGTTGACATCAATCGCCGCGGCGTTAACGCAGCCTAAAGCGTGCTGCACCAGGCAGGCGGTAGAGGGGCAAAGGTGGTCCGGCGTCATCGTGGCAACAATGATCAGGTCGACATCGGCCGGTGAAACTTTGGCCTGTTGAAGGCAGCGCCGACCGCTTTTGATGGCGAAATCGCTGGTCGCTTCTCCAGCAGCGGCATGACAACGCGATTTTATGCCGGTGCGTTGGATGATCCAATCGCTGTCGTAACCCAATTTTCCAAGGTCCGCGTTGGCCATGACCTTGGAACCCATCGCCATGCCGGAAGCCGCGACTTTGATCCCCATCACCGAGTGCTTTTTATGGGGGATAGATTGAGCGGGTAGCGGCATGATGGACTTTTTTTGGGGGCGTAGGAGAGATTGTTTGCGTTACGATTGTTTGCATTACTTATAGAAACCAATAATTTTTACCACAACGGCGATCGAGCCCAACCCATCTTTTGATTGCCTGGTCTTATCGCTGGGATAAGCAAGTTGGCTGGGTTCGAGCCGGAGGCCAAGGTCGAACGATAGCGGATTGGCTGCTCTGGGTGGGCGGCATGAATTGATTGGAGGGTTACTAGCAAAAATTGAGGTGGTTTGGATTAGAGCTTGTTTTAGCGCGTTAAAGACGGCCTGACCGGATTGTTTTGGAGCGGAGAGGGCGACTGGGCAGAAGTTTCTTAACAGGATTTCAACGTGTGCAAGACCCCTTAAATACTTGAAAATAAGGGGCTTATGTCAGTTGGTGCTGGTTCTGGTTTCGTAGGGCTTCGAAAAGGGCGCCGTTTCCAGTTAACGGCCCTGTTTTTAGGGTGTTAATCAAGCGTTTATTCGATAGATTGGTTTTCGCGTTCGTGGAACGACGTTCATGGAACGAAACAGTTTACTGGTCTTTGGAAAAGTGATAATCGTATGAGCCTATTGGCGATCGTCTACCATTTGGTGCCGGAAGCTCCAATTTTGGTGGCCTACAACCGTGAAGAACGATTCGATCGTATTTGCACCGCTCCCTCGATACAACCAGGCAAGCCACGCGCTTTGGCCAGTGTTGACCAGAATACAGGAGGTACTTATTTAGGAATCAACCAAAACGGATTGTTTGTAGGCGTTGTCCGGCGTAAAAAGCCCGGCGGCCCCGTTTTTCCAAAATCTAGGGGGGCTTTGGCACGCGAGATGCTGAAATGTACCTCGGCGCGTCAGGCGGTCGATTTGGCCATGGAAGAGCTACACGCGGGGCAGTACGGTGGAGGTAACTTCACCGTCGCGGATCCCGAAACCGGTTGGGTCATCCAAGGCGGTACCGATCCAGACGTCAGCGAATTAGGGCAAGGTTTGAACGTCGTGGGAGATCGAGAGTTCAACGATCGGCGCGACGAACGGGCCGCGATGGCGCGACGGCTGTTGACGCTCCAGACGCTTGATTCTCCCGTTAAGTTCTTGGCCATCGCCAGCAAAGTGCTGGCCCGGCAACCGACTGCTCCGGGACGGCCGAGCATGGTAGTCCGTGAGAAGGACTACGGCACTGTCAGCTCAACGTTGATTGCGTTGGGGAAAAAGCCACGCGATGCGATCTATCAGTACTCCAATGGGGCTCCAGACGAATCAAAGTTTGAAGATTACTCACCGATGCTGCGTGATATTCTCAGTCGCGGTCTCCGCGAGGCGCGGGCCAAAGCCAACGCTTAACCAACGCTGCTTAGGGGAACGTTAACCAACGCTTTAATCGCTTTCAATGCGGGTAACTGGGTACCGATAAACGGACAACTGTGCCAGATCACGGGTGTCCGTTTTTTTTCGCTGTCAGGGAATTGAGGGGCTTTCCCGAAACCTTGGCCACCTTGCCCCAACTCCGTTTCCCTTTTCGTTTCAACGATACACCGTTTCACCAACACGCTGATCATGAAAACGGATGAGTTTCAACGCATGTTATCCAACGCTCAATCGACACGGCGTTGGCTGCTGGAGATTGGCGTTGTTGACCAGGGCCGGTCACTGGCGAATTTGAAACGCATCGTGGCCTCGGGGATGTGCGATGGTGGGCTTTGCAATGTAGCCAATCAGCTAAAGGTTCACTTGCCTGTTGTCAGCGATCCTAATCTTGCGTTTAACAATCTCGAACGGTTCGTTTCATCGGTCCCCTGCGCTAAAGGGTTGGGTGATTTGTTCATCTTGGACCAAACGTTGGTTCCGTCGCTGTTGACGATTTTCTCAACCAGCCAATATCTCAGCGATATCTTGGTGCGCGACTACGCGTGTTTTGTCGCGATGCAAGAGAACGAAGGCAAGCTGTACGCGCTGAAATCTTTGAGGCACAACATTTGCCAACAGGTTGAATTGTGTCGCGATGCTTCTGAAGCAATGCGGGTGTTGCGAGAATTCAAACGCATACAAATGCTGCGGGTGGGTTACGGAGACTTGATTGACGGTCACCGAATCGTCCAAGTGACGCAGCAGTTGTCGTACGTTGCAATCGCGATCTGCGAAGCGGCCTATCAATTTGTTCGGCGTGACTTAGTGAAACGGTTAGGCTGCCCGCGCGACGGCGCTGGTGAAGAAAGTAAGTTCGTGATCTTGGCGCTGGGGAAGCTCGGCGGAGGAGAATTGAACTACTCCAGTGACATAGATTTGATCATGGTTTACGACCAAGAAGGCGGAACCGATGGAAAGCCTCCGATTTCCAATCGCGAATTTTATGCACGGTTGACGCGCGACTTTGTCAAACTGATCAATGAAATTACGCCTTTGGGGGCGGCCTATCGAGTCGATCTGCGCTTACGGCCGTCCGGAGCCAAGGGGGCGGTGTGCCATAGCCAGGAAGCCGTTCTCAAGTATTACGATTTCCAAGGCCGAACTTGGGAACGCCAGGCGTTGATTAAAGCTCAACCGATCGCTGGTGATTTGTCACTGGGGCAGGAGCTGTTAGGCAAGCTACAGGATTGGATTTTCCGTATTTCCATGTCGCGTTCAGACATCAGCGGAATCAAAGCGCTAAAACGGAAGATCGAACGTCGCGCCGTTCGAGAAGGCGAAGAAAGCACCAATGTAAAAACCGGACGCGGCGGCATTCGTGACATCGAGTTCGTGATTCAGTTCATGCAATTGCTCAACGGTGCCGCGATCAAGAGTTTGAGAACCCCCAATACGCTTACCGCGATCGCGTGTTTAGAGCGGTCGGGGTGTCTGACGACAACCGAAGCGACGTTGTTGGCCCAGAATTATTGCTGGTTAAGAACGCTGGAACACCGTCTGCAAATCATGTACGACTTGCAAACGCACACCTTGCCCGATTCAAAAATTGAATTGGAGAAAATAGCCCTCAGGATGGGATACGGCGCGGCATCGGGGCAGACACCGTTGTCGCAGTTTCAACAGCACTTGGCTGAAAAAACCGAAGTCAATCGTAAGATTTTGGATCACCTATTGCACGGTGCCTTCGGTCCCAAAACCTATCTAAACGATCCAGACGGCGAAGATTCAGAAGATGTCCCGATCGAAGTGGAATTGGTTTTGGAACCCGAACCATCGGACGAAATGGTTCAGCAGGCGCTTGCCCCCTACGGGTTTTCAAACGTTAAATCGACCTACCGCATCGTAATGGAGTTGGCCAAGGAGAAGACTCAATTCCTGTCGCCGCGCCGGTGCAAACATTTTTTTGCGTCGATCGCGAAACCGTTGCTGACTGAAATTTCGAAAACGCCGGATCCTGATGCTACGTTGATCGCGCTGAGTTTGGTCAGTGATTCGTTGGGGGTGAAGGGGGTTCTGTGGGAGTTGTTTCACTTCAACGCGCCGACGTTGGAATTGTATGTTTTATTGTGCGCATCGAGCGACTATCTGGTGAACATCTTTCGAAGCAACCCTGGGATGATCGACGAATTGATGGACGCGCTGCAGTTGCAGCAACTTCCGACACGTCGACAATTGGAAGCCAATTTAGAGGAATTGATCGCCGGTGCGGTTGATCCAGACTTGATTCTGCGCAGCTTCAAAAGCACTTATCACTTGCGTGTCGGGGTGCGCGATATTCTTGGACGTGACGACATCACAGAAACGCATCGGACGCTGACCGACATCGCCGAACTTTGCCTCAGCGCGGTGACACGTTTTCAATACCAATCGCTGATTAAAAGGTATAGCGCCGATCCAAACCATGTGATCCCCTTGAACGAGGTGTCGTTCGTGATTCTAGCACTGGGGAAATTGGGGGGCCGCGAACCAAACTATCACAGCGATTTAGACGTGATATTTCTCTACGACGTTAGTCCCGCGTTGGAAACCAGCCTCAAAGAAAACACCGGCAGTCAATTCTTCTTCAGCGAATTATCAGCAGAGATTACCCGTTCGGTTACTCAGTCAACGGCTCAAGGGCGGTTGTATGAATTGGATAGCCGTCTGCGGCCGACGGGCAAAAGCGGCGCGTTGGCCGTTTCAATGGACGAGTTTTTGCGTTACTTTCGCACCGGCAAAGGGCAGTTGTGGGAACGACAGGCGCTCTGTAAAGCGCGCGTTGTTTTCGGGAATCGTGACGCCGCCGACAAGACGATGTCTCTAGTTCAAGAGGCCTTATTGTTAAAGCCTTGGGAAGATTCGATGGCTGATGATATTAAAACGATGCGGTTAACGATGCAGCAAGACGCCTCCGTAGAAAACCTTAAACGTGGCATTGGTGGTACGGTAGATATTGAATTTGCTGTCCAGATGTTGCAGTTAAAGCACATTCAAAACGACCTGTCGGTGTGGACTCCGGGAACCGTCAACGCGATCGAGAAACTGATTGATGCCGGTAAACTGGACCGCGTCTTAGGGGATTCTCTGTCCGAGTCCTATCAGTTTTTGCGCAGCGTCGAGGCCCGTTTGCGATTGATGAACGTGACGGCGCGACATGATTTGCCGACGCAGCAAAAACAGGTGGAGAAACTAGCCTACCTGTTGAAGTATCCCGATGCAGAATCGTTGCGGCAAGCCATCGACCGATGTCGAAGGCAGGTGCGTTCGGATTTCCTACAGATCGTCGGTTGAAGCGACGCCCTAGACGCAGCGGTAATTCAAACTGACGCCGATATGGGATCGCGGTAAACCCAACGGCGAAGCGTTTTCGTTGGGAGGTGGATTCTGTTGTGTTTACCTGAAAATCGATTTAGGTCACAATAAGGGAAACCTTTTCAAATTTTAAAATGAAAAAACATGACTGATAGTAAAACGTTTTTCGCTGGGTTGGACATCGGCGGGACCACCATTAAGTCTATTTTGGTTGACGATAGCGGCGATACCGTTGGCGATATGGTCGAAGTCCGCAGCCACGTCAAAGAAGGATACGAGGCAACTTTCGCACAGCTTGAACTGGCAATGGAACGTCTGGCTGGTGCTGTGGGAGTTCGCCCGTCGGCGATTGCCGGGATCGGATTGGATGTCCCTGCCCCTTCGAGTGCAGGGGTGATTTGGGGGCAAGCCAATCTGGCGGCGGACTGGGTTGGATGTAATATCCGCGATGAATTTTCAAAACGGGTGAACCTGCCGGTCACGATGACCAATGACGGCAACGCGGCGGCATTGGGGGAATACGCCGTGCGGCCAAATCTCTCAAGTGGGCTATTGTGTGTCGCGCCCGGAACAGGTTTGGGCGGCGGTTTGGTTTTACCTAGCGGGCGCGCTTATGAAGGGCAGCACGGGTTAGCGCTTGAGGTTGGGCACATTTCGGTCCCCTTTCTGGAACAGGATGGGACGTTGCCATCGTGTTCGTGTGGGCTCAAAGGGTGCGCTGAGGCTTGGGTTTCATTGGTCGCGCTGCGTCGGCGATTGGGCATCGAACTGGCACAAGAAAAGTGGGCCGATCATCCTTTAGCCACCGACGGCGCGTCGATCGAGGAGAAGGCATTTCAGTTACGCGACTACGCTTCTCAAGGAGACCCTTTAGCGCGTCATTTATTTCAAGAACAAGCAAACATATTGGGCCACGCGATTGCCGATTTAGTGCGCGTCTTTGATCCGGGGTTGGTCGTGATTGGCGGTGGTTTAGCAGAAGCCGATTTCCGAGACGATTACCTCGATTGGCTTCGAGATGGGTTCAGCAAACGGGCCTGGCCGATGTACCGCCACAGTCCGCTTGACCCCACTGTTGAGATCACTCGATTTCAATGGGCCTCTGGCGGAGATAGCGCTGCGGCGTTGGGGATGGCGTGTGCGGCGTGCGACATGTTTGGTTAATTCAAACTCAAACTCGAACTTCAAACTCCAACGGCCCCAGCGCATTGATTTTTTTACCCAGCGTTGGGTAAAAACTAATTTTTGTACAACGTTGTCGACAGGTAACGTTCCCCGAGGTCCGGAAGTATCACGACGATCATCTTTCCAGCGTTTTCAGTGCGTTTGGCAATTTGAATCGCCGCGTGTGCTGCGGCGCCGCAACTAATTCCACAGAACAAACCTTCTTTAGTCGCTAGGTCTCTGGCCATCTGAACGCAATCCGCATCGTCGACAGTTACCACTTCGTCGATGATGTCGAGGTTGAGGATTTGGGGGATAAAGCCTGCGCCGATGCCTTGAATGGTGTGTTTGCCAGGCTGGATGGACTGGTCGTTTCGGCGTTGGGTCATCACAGGGCTGTTGCTGGGTTCGACGGCGATGGATTTCAGCCCAGGTTTTTTCTGTTTGAGCACTTCGCTGCAACCGGTGATCGTGCCGCCGGTGCCGACGCCGGCGACAAAGATGTCGACTTTGCCTTCGGTGTCGTCCCAAATTTCAAGCGCCGTTGTCTGTCGATGGACTTCTGGGTTGGCGGGGTTGTTGAATTGTTGCGGCATAAAGAACTTGTCGCTCGATTCGGCGATCTCGGTCGCTTTGCGGATCGCTCCGGGCATGCCTTCGGCGCCGGGGGTGAGGATGATTTCGGCACCCAGGGCAGACAACAGTTGCCGTCGTTCGATCGACATGCTGTCGGGCATGGTGACCTGCAATTGATAGCCTCGCGCCGCACAGACGTAGGCCAATGCGATTCCGGTGTTACCGCTGGTCGGTTCGATGACGATGGAATCCGCAGTCAGTTTGCCAGCGCGTTCTGCGGCGTCGATCATCGCGCGGCCGATGCGGTCTTTGACACTCCACAGCGGGTTCATGTTTTCGACCTTCGCGACCACCTCGGCCACGCAGCCTTCGGTCACACGCCGGAGGCGGACTAAAGGCGTTTTGCCGATGCAGTGAGTGATCTCTTCGTGAATGCCAGCGGCCAACTTTGACGGTGCGGTAGCCATATTTGAATCTCCGAACAGGAAATGGGGATGCTGAGTGATTTAGCCACTGATAGTTAAAAATCTACCTGACGCTGCGTGAAGGGCAATTATATCAAAAACGCCACGCTACGGCAGTCAGGGATCGATCCTTTGGAACTCAATTCCTCTGGTGTTGCCGGGGTGATTTTTACTAAGGTGCGACCCTCTGATGGTTTTGCGGCCGTCCTTGAGCAGTCACTTGAACCGTTCAGGCAGTTTTGCGGGACCGTCGATTGGTCTTAGGGTCCACTTATTTTGTGAAATGCCGCTATGGAGACGACGCTCCACCGACAACTCAAACATCACTTCTGCCAAACCGATGCACAAATCGAAGTGAAACTGGGACGCTATCGCATTGATGTGGTCAATGGTGATCGATTAGTGGAGATTCAACGCAGCGGTCTGGCGGCAATCCGCGATAAAGTCCACCGTTTGTGCAGCGACGGATATCAAGTCGACGTTGTTAAACCCTTGGTCGCACGGAAACGGTTGGTGAAACTAACCAGTGAAAACGGAACTGAAACCAGTCGACGTTGGAGCCCACTGAAATCGACGGTGTTGGATGTGTTTGACGAACTGCTTTATTTTACGCGTGTCTTTCCGCATCCTAACCTTCGGATGTTGATCCCGTTGATCGAGATTGAAGAAATTCGTTACCCCGGTCACGGACGCAGGCGTCGCAAACGGGCCGGTGATTTCGTGGTCAAGGATCGCTTGATTCTGGATATCCACCAAACGCATACATTTAAAACGGTGTTGGATCTCCAAGCCCTGTTGCCCGATGGCCTGCCAAAGCAATTCGACACCCAAGAGTTGGCAACCGGTTTAGAAATCCCACGCCATCAGGCTCAGAAAATTGGGTACGTGTTACGCAAAACGGGCGTCGCCAAAGCGTGCGGCAAGCGCGGTAACGCGATTCTCTATCAGTTGGTCAGCAAATCCGAAGCAGCGCGCGAATTGCGTAAAAAGAAAACGAAGATAAGACTCCCACCCAAGACGCGATCCACGGCCACTATCGCCATGGTGGGTTCACCGGTCAAGAAAACCAAGGCCAAGAAACGAAAAACGACGATTGCCCGAAAGGCCGATTCGTAAAAACGATGACGGCGCCGTGGAGGTAGGATCGGAATCAATGGGTCGAACCCGTTTTACGCCAATCGATTTTGCGTGAACGGTTTTGAAGGCAACACTTCTGGCCCAATCTACGGTTGCTTGCTGGAACGCGCGGCAGATTATAGCGCCCGCCGATAACGGTTTTTCGGCTTCTTCTTTGGCAAATTGGGCATCGTTTGGGCGCGGATTTCGTCGATCTGGGATTGCAAATCTTCGTCTGGCAGCAACTCCGAGTTAATCTTTCGTTCGATCTTCGACAGTTCGTCGCCCTGCATCGGTGTCACGAAAGAAAACGCGACGCCCTGTTTTCCCATCCGCCCAGTTCTTCCCACACGATGAACGTAGTCATCGCTGAGTTCAGGGATGTCGTAATTGATGATGTGCGAGACGTTGGTGATGTCGATGCCACGTCCGACCACATCGGTGGCCACCAAGATCCTGACCTTTCCTGAACGAAAGTTCTTCATCATCCGATCACGCGCCGCTTGGTTCATGTCGCCATGCAGCGTCCCAACATCGGTAAAGATTTCGTCCTTGAGCAGCTTTCGGTACAGACGTTCGGTGCCTAACTTCGTTCGGCAGAACACGATGGCTTGTTCGGGTTGTTCCCGTTCCAACAGTAGGTTTAGCGTTTTGTACTTAAGAGGTTCGGGGACGGTCAAATAAAACTGTTCGATCGTTTCTGCCGCGACGCTGTTTTTGGAAAAATTGATGACCTTGGGGCGATACATGTATCGTTTTGCCAGCTGCAAAATCGCATACGGCAGCGTCGCACTTAACAGTAACGTTTGGCGTTCTTTTGGGCAGCGCCGCAAAATCTTTTCGATGTCCGGTCGGAAACCGATATCTAACATGCGATCGGCTTCGTCCAAAACGACGAACCATAATTGGTCCACGTTCAGCGTGCCACGATTGAGGTGGTCGATGACGCGACCGGGCGTGCCAACGACCACGTGACAGCCACGTTCGAGTTGGTTTATTTGTTGTTTGATCGGACGACCGCCGTAAAGACAACAGCAACGGACCTCTTCGGGATTCGACATGCGACGAAATTCATTTTCGACTTGCACCGCCAATTCGCGTGTTGGGGCTAAAATAAGCGCCTGTGGTTTGGGTTTGGTAACGTCTAAATCCAGCATCTCCAAAATGGGAATTGCGAAGGCGGCCGTTTTCCCGGTCCCGGTACGGGCTTGTCCGATAACGTCGAAGTCGTCCATCACCAGCGGGATGACTCCGGCTTGAACGGGGGACGGCTTTTCATAGCCGATGTGTTTGAGCGTGGCCAACATATCATCTGACAGCCCCAATTTGTCGAACGCGAGCTTCTGCTTTCGTACTTCGATTTGCTTCTTAACAGTGTTTGGATTGCCCAATTGATTTGCCCAATAGATGTGCCCCGGTGAGTCCAGGAGAATTGGGCATTTGCGGTTTTTGCCCATTAAATTTCGCGATAACTGACCTTAAGCTATCCAGAGTTAAAATGTTGGTCAACGTGAGAAGCACCTATTTGTTGCTGAAGGATCGATAAAACACGAAAAATAGCCACATTTTAGAGTCCGTCAAAGCATCGATAGCGCTTCGATAGCGCTTCGATAGCGCTTTGATAGCGCTTCGGCGGGGTGTAGAAACGCAGGAAAAACAGCTTGGGATTGGGTCGACGGCCAGCTCTTGCTGGAGTTTTATCTTTATCCGGCCGCCTGTTGGCTGACGGTTAAACAAACGAGTATCGCGGTATTTCCCAACTCCGAACTTGAAAATCCCGCGGTCCTTACCCATCCTTTTCCACGCCCAGACATACTGATTGAAATCTGATGATCGAAAAACTTCTCAACCTCATCGCGACGGCTTCTTCGGAATCCGAAGCCCTCAAAACGATCCCAAGGTTCGCCGCCGAAATCACCCAGCTTGATGATGACGCGGTCGATCATTTGGTCGCACAGATGGCCCAACTTTCAGTCTCGGATCAGTTGACGCCGCTGCCCGATGCCGACGGTACTTGGAAGACTCGGCTGGAGTTGATTATTCCTGTTTCGCAATCGTTGCTGGTGCGCGAGTTGAAGCAGATCAAAGACGCGCAACCCGGCGATCAACGCGCGCTGGTTTGGAGTGCCGGCCGTTTACGAAACTTTGAGACACTGTATCTCGCGGTCGCACCTGATGCGCAACTTCCCAACCATCTGCTGCGCTGGTTAGCCACCGGTCACGACACCGATCGGCTACAGTTGTGGGTTCAATTGATGGGAGACCAACCGCCCGAAGACCGAACGGGAATCGCGTTAAGTTTCGCGCCGTTGATGGATGTTCAGTTTCAGCCGCCGGATTGGTTTTTGGATGCACTCATTGATTCGCCCACCCGGCACTCGCAGGTTGCCGCCGCGGTTTATGATCTGTGCAACTTTTACTACCGGCATGGCCGAGTTTCATCGCATCCGGCAGAGCCACGGTTGGAGAGGTTGAATGGCTTGTTGGAACAGCTGTGTAGTAGTTTGCTGCAGATTGAATCGGGGAAAGTGAACTCACAAATTGACGCACGAGCGATCAATCGACAGGTTGCCGATTCGGTGGCGTTAATCGTCGCGCTTTGTGATGTGTTTGCATTGCTTGAGTACCAGACCGCCGCCGACAATATCATCAAAGTGATGATGCTGCGGCATCGGCGAGTGCAAACCGAAGCGGCCGCGGCGTTGGCGAAAATGGGGTATGATCAAGGTCGAACCGCGCTAATTGCAATGGCTCAAGATCCTGTTTCGCGACTACGAGTGTTGGCTTATGCCGAAGAACTGGGGTTCTTAGATCAAGTCTCCTTGGAGCTTCAGGGGGAAATTTCAATCGCCGAAAGTCAATTGGCGATTTGGTTGTCGGAACCTCAGCAAATGGGATTGGCACCGACTCACATTGAGCTGGTGGATAATCGCGAGATGTACTGGCCCAGTTACGAACACCCGGTTCAGTGTTTCCTGTTTCGCTATCGATACGGCAGTGGAGAAAATGCTTATTCGAATGTCGGCATTTGCGGCCCGCTGTCGCATGCTTTCGCTGCGGACATCCGGCACCTGGCTCCTGAAGATTGTTATGCCTTATTTGCCGGTTGGCAGACAACCCATCAAGAAATTTTCCAAATCGCTGTCGAAAGAGCGGCCCAGTTACATCCCTCCGAAATCCGCCGATTGCAAAGCTTATTAAGCGAGCAACAGGTCGAGGAGCAGCAAATTCAAACTGCTGCCGGATTCTTTGGGGAAACGATTTTGATCGCGACCGGAAAGATAGACGGTGTCACCGGCACCGCGATTGTGGATCAAGCGGAGGTGACTTGGATTCCTTCGGGAGCAGCGCGAGCACCGATTGACTGGGATTTAGCCTCCGCGCTTTGGCGCGGCCGTCGATTGCTGACCACCTTCAACCATCAAGACAGAGTCTGATCGATGCCAGCCCGTCGATCGGTGGGAAACGAGCTGGGGGTTAAGCCGTTTTCCGGTATCGACGATTATTTGATTGGACCTATAATTTTGGCTTCTCATTCCTCCCAATACACGAAGTCTCCCAATACACGAAGTCGATATCATGGAAAATTCTGAGACGCACCGCATTTTGATCGCTGACGACGTACCTGAAAATTGCGAACTTTTGGAAGCCTACCTAACCCAAATCGACTGCGAAACCGAATTGGCCATCGATGGAGCAGAGGCGATGGAAAAAGTCGTATCCTTCAAACCCGACCTGGTGCTGTTGGATGTGATGATGCCAAAACTTAGCGGGTTCGAAGTCTGCCAGAAAATCAAAAACGATCCGCAAACCGCCAACGTGATGGTATTGATGGTCACGGCCCTCAATGAGTTGGGCGATATTGAACGGGCGATCGATGCCGGGACTAATGATTTTCTCTCCAAACCCGTCAACCGCGTTGAATTGCTTAAACGGGTTGAAAACCTCTTAAAGCTTAAAGGCGTGACCGACGAAAACGAACGCTTGCGGCAATACATTCAGCAAATGGAATCTGATAAGTAGTCGATCTGATAAGTAACCGGAACTCATCAGCGCCCTGCCCGCTTTGTTAGGGGCAAATCAACCAAGCAAAACCCACAGCCCAAGAGGTAGAGAAGTAATTTTTAAGCCAAAGCAGTTTTAAGCTGGAGGGTTGATCTCCAAATTGTTTACAGCTTAAAAAATTGAGCGCCTCCCGGATTTTCGTGGCTCGTTTCGAAATCGTGGTAAAATTGGCCAGAATTCCCGATGGCTGTGTTTGCCGAAATTCGGGCCAAACCCGCTTCATTCACTGGAGAAAAGGCAAACTTTTGGCTCACGCAGCGCCACAAAGCTCCAGAAAGAATCAAAACCTGCAGCAAAGGCACCTGATACTCTGCCGTTTTCATTGCGGTCGCGCTGAACCCTTTGGCCGGCCAAACAGCAATAAATGAAGGGCTGGTACCAACAGCAACGCTATCAAGGTCGCTCCACCGACGCCGCCAGCGATCGTTACTGCCAGCGGGGGCCAGAATTCACCGCCAGAAATAATCAGCGGTGCAAGCCCCGCTATCGTCGTCAACGTCGTCGTCAGAACGTGGCGTGTGCAACCGATCACGACGGTGACCGTTGCGTCGTCATCGCCTACACGCGCGTCGTCGTTTTCGGCTATCGCGGCCAGCACCACGATCGAATCGTTGATCGACACACCCACCAATCCCATCGTCCCGACGATCGCCATCAACCCCAACGGGAACCCAAAAATCCACAGCGCAAACGGCCCCAAACCGATCGAAAGTCCTCCTGCGGTCATCACAATCAGGGCCTAGCGAAACGATCCAAAGGACACCAAGAGCGTCAAAACCATCATTGCGGTCAGCACAAATGAATTGGCAATCAGGCGCTCAACGGCTTAAGTGCGTTGTTGATTTTCACCCCCCAAAACGCAAATCGTAACCTGCCGGTAGAACAAAATCTGAAGCTGCCAGTCTTCGTTTGAAATCCTTCAATACTTCTTCGGGCAACACACCCGGCGCAAGATAAGCCTTCACTTCATCGGTGCGTTGACCGTCGATATGAACAATCGCCCCAACGTCGGAACCCAATTTCAGTTCCATTAAAGAAGCAAGTGGGGTTTGCTGCGGCGAGGCAGGAGAACGCGCCGCCAGTTTGACGGCCGATAATTGAGCGACCGAGTTCTGCTGACGGTTTGCGACGACCCTCACCGGCAGGGTTTGGTTGCCATCGTAGAGCGTGGTTGCTGTGATGCCTTCCAATCGAGCGTACAATTGCCGCGCTATTTCCTGTCGATTGACGCTGGCTTGGGGAACGCTCAATGGATCAACATCCAAAACCAATTTTGGAATCGTTGCGCTGAGGTCGGAGCGCGTTTGGGAGACATGCGGACATTGGCTGAGCACCAAACGGATTTGATTGCCTAACGATTTGAGTACGTCTAAATCGGAACCTTGAATTTGCAGTTCGAGCGGTGCGTCAAAAGGCGCCCCTTGCTCAAGCCGCCGAACGACGACACGACACCGATTGGTTTGAAGGGCAATTGTTTTTTGAATTGCGCTAACGACTTCTGTGCTGTCCGCTCCATCGGCCAGATCGACGATCCCCTGGGCGTAAAAGGGAGTACCGCGTCGCCCGGGAACAACGTTGTAGTAAAACGTTGGCGCGCTGCGTCCCACAAACCAGTGAACCTCAGCGACGCCGGGATTCGATTTCAATAACGGCTGGATCTTAGCAACGGTCGCCCGGGTGCTACCGACTGGCAATTCGATTTCGATTTGAATTTGATTGCGATCTGATGCGGGAAAAAATTGTACCGGAAGTCTCGGTTGGCCGCCCAGAATCCTAACGCTGGAAACGTCGCCCAAACCAACACCACCAGCAACGGGCAGGCAAGGAATCGCCTCAAGATCTGCCGGCAGGGATCACTGGAGGGCAAACGGTATCCGCCTGGGGCGTGTTCGGTTGAACTCCCATGAACAACGGCATAGAGTGCTGGTATCACCGTCATGGCCAACTTCAACGCCGCGGCGAGTCACAATTCCGGCGAACGGTCGTGCTTAGAGCCGCGCGGCCAACAGGTGTCTAGTTTTTTACCAGAGAAGCAACCTTAAATAGGCCCATAGATGATTAAAATGTGCGTCACATTGGCTCAGCGGCGTTATCCTCCGACGTTTACGTTGCGTTATAGGTGATTGTCAGCCAAAATCAGACCCGCTTAAGTCCCCTTTATTAACTAAGACAGCCTTGATGACCTGCCCTGATTCCGTCAAACCAAGAGCGCTATCGATTACCCTTGACGGTCGCGCGCTTTCGATTGCTCAAATCAGCCTTATTGCCGACGGCAGGCATGATGTACATCTCGGTGCCACAGAAGACACCAAACTTAAGATTGAAGAATCGGTTTCTCTCGTCACTCGAGCGGTCGCTGAAGGTTGGTCTGTGTACGGGGTGACCACGGGGTTCGGTGGCATGGCCGATGTGCCGGTTCCATTGGAATTGGCCTCAGCGTCTCAGAATAATTTGCTCAGTTTTTTAGCCACCGGGGCTGGAAACCAGATCGACATTTGTCACACGCGCGCCGCGGTGGCGTTGCGAGCGAATGTTTTGCTGCAGGGGTGTTCTGGCGTCAGGTTTGAATTGATCCAACGGATGGTAGATTTTTTGAGTCACGATGCGATTCCGGTGGTTTGTGAATTGGGTTCGATCGGTGCCAGCGGCGACTTGGTGCCCTTGGCCGCAGTTGCTCGCGCGATCACCGGTCACGATCTCGCGGCGAAAGTTCAACAAAACGGAAAGACATACCGTTGCAGCGAAATTTTGCGGCGTCTGAACATGGATCCGATCGAGCTTGAACCGAAGGAAGGTTTGGCGTTGGTGAACGGGACTTCTTTCTCCGCTGCGGTTGCGGCGAACTGCGTTGCTCAGACCGAGCCACTGATTGCGGCTGCATTGGCCGTTAATGCGATGATGATGACGGCGCTCAATGCACAGCCCGAACCCTTTTCGTCTTTCGTACATCGCTTAAAACCTCATCCGGGGCAAATCTGGACGGCCAATCAATTACAGCGGTTGCTAAACCTTGGCCTCGGCGACGACACGACCGTGGCCCAACGGGTTCAGGATCGTTATTCGATTCGCTGTTTCCCGCAATACTTTGGCCCGATCGTTGAAAGTTTGGCGCGTATCCAGCAGACCGTCGAAACCGAAATGAACGCTGTTTCCGACAATCCATTGATCGCCAGTGAAGAGGGGCGCTTCTATCAAAGCGGTAATTTTCTGGGGCAGTACGTCGGTATCGCGATGGACGATTTGCGAAAGATAATCGGGTTGACGGTTAAGCATTTGGATGTGCAAATCGCCACTTTAGTGGCGCCTGAATTTAGCCAAGGATTGCCGCCGTCACTGCGTGGCAATGAAGCCACCGTTTATAACATGGGATTAAAAGGGCTGCAGATTACCGGCAATTCCATCCAACCCTTGTTGGCTTGGTATGGGAACCCCATCGTCGACCATTTCCCAACCCACGCCGAACAATTCAATCAGAACATCAATGGTCTCAGTTGGAGTTCCGCGAATATGGCTTGGAAATCGGTCGAACTGTTTCAGCATTACATGTGCGTGTCCTTGATTTTCGCGGTACAGGCGGTCGATTTGCGTTGCTTGCAGAAGCACGGCCACGCCGACGGTCGGCGTTTGTTATCCGATGAATTAACCCCACTCTACGAGGCCGTTTATCGGTGCGTTGAAAAAACTCCGGGGCGTTCTCCTTTTGTGTTTGACGATCGTGACCAAGCACTACAAAATTACCTCGCGAATCTTTTTTCAGCCATTGGCGCTCATGGTCCAGTCCTCCAGGCGATTCCGCGTCTGCGATCAGAAATGGTTGGGTTTTTGTCAGCGCAAAACAAATAAGTCCTTCCTTTTGGCGGCGTAGGTTTAACTTCTTATTCGTCAGGCCACTCCTGTAGGAAGACGATAAATCTGCTCCATTATCCCCCCACCGACGTTTGAGCGCTATGCTCATTGATTGATCCGTCTTGGATATTTTTACTATGAATATTTGCGAACATTTATCAAACCAAGCCCGGGTATTTCCGCACCAACGTGCCATCGTTTGGGAGTCTTTTGCGTTTACGTATGAACAACTAAATGCCCAATCGGTCGCGGCGGCCGATTATCTTAGGCGCTGCGGCGTGGGGGCCGGCGATCGCGTCGCGCTGATGCTGCCCAACATTCCAGCCTTTGCCGTGTGGTACTTCGGGGCACTGCGTGTGGGCGCAATTGTGGTTTCACTGAGCACGCGGTTGGCCGAAGCTGAAATAGCGTTCGTGGCTGATGATTGCACACCGACGGTCTTGATCGTGCCCTCTGAATCAGTCGAAATAAAGACTCCATTGAAAAGTGTCGATCATGTTTTAAAAACCGACGACCTAGGGATTTTGTGCAATGGTCAGAAATTACTGACCGAGGTGATTTCGAACCGTTCGATATACGAAGCCGCGCCAGAGGAACCAGCGCTGATCCTGTATACCTCAGGAACAACCGGGTTTCCTAAAGGTGCCACGCTTTCACACGGCAATGTCCGTTCTAACGTGTGTGCCTTTAATCATCTTTGCGAAATGTCACATCAGGATGTGATTCTGTTAACGGTCCCTCTGTTTCACTGCTTCGGTCAGAACGCTTTATTGAATTCAGGCCTCAATGCGGGCGCGACTTTGGTTTTACAGCGCAAGTTTGATCCCCAAGAATCGAAACGACTGATCGTCGAACACAACGTGACACAGTTGTACGGCGTGCCGACCATGTTTCAGATGTTGAACGATTGCTGTTCGGTGGACGATTTGAGTTCGGTGAGTTACTGCTTTACGGCGGCCTCTACGATGCCAATTCAAGTCGCCGATCGCTGGCAAAAAACTTATAAAATGCCGATTTGTGAAGGCTATGGGCTGACCGAAACGTCTCCCTTTGCCAGCTATAACCATCGGTTGCAGTTCGTTCCCGGTTCGATCGGGACGCCGATTGACAATGTCGAAATGAAAATCGTAGACAGCGCCACCAAAGCCCCGTGCGGACCGGGAGAACTTGGTGAAATTGCGATCCGTGGCCCTAACGTGATGTTAGGCTATTGGAACCGTCCCGAGGAAACCGCCGCCGCAATTGTCGACCGATGGTTCTATTCTGGTGACATCGGACGGGTCGATGAAGCGGGATATTTCTTTATCGTTGATCGTGTTAAAGACATGATTTCTATCGGCGGTCTAAAAGTTTACCCGGCCGAAGTTGAACGTGTGTTGCTGGACCACGAGAGCGTTAAACAGGCGGCGGTCGTAGGGTTTGCCAATGTCTTGCTGGGAGAAGAGGTTGCCGCCTTTGTCGTGAAACAGGAATCGGCAGGGCCTTCGGTTGTTGGCGATTTGAAGAACCATTGCCGGCAACATCTGGCCAACTATAAAATGCCCAAGCATATCTTCCTTGTTGAACAATTGCCGCGAAATCCGTCAGGCAAGGTTTTGAAAACAGAACTGCGAGCACGGCAATCAGCGCTGTTGGGGAAATCGCAAAATAACCAACAAACGCAGCACGTTGATGATTTACGGATTGGTGAACCAAATTCTGTTTCCGTTATCGACAATCGACTGGTGCAGCAATTGCGGTCGGTTTATGCGACTCAGCGTTCGCAGGTTGCTTGTGAATATCTACAATCAGTTGTTATGGAGATCACTGGCGACGAAGCATACCCCGGGGTCGGTGATCAGCTATTAGAGGCTGGGCTCGATTCGCTGATGGTGGTCGAACTGAGTCATCGACTTCAAGTGGAATTGGGAGACACAACCGACGTGTCGGCGACGGTGATATTTGATTACCCGACGATCGGGGAGTTGGCGGATTTTGTGATTTCCCGTTTATTCCCCAACGAAGCGGTCGGTGATGCGGCCCGATCGGCGTTGTCTGGGGGCGGTAGTATCGGAGGCAGCGATTCTTTGGACGCCGGTGGGGACCGGTTGAAGGAACAGGTCGCCCGGATGTCTCAAGATCAAGTCTTAGAGGAATTGTTGAAAGAGTTAGACGACCAATGAGACGTTGCACCTGGCGGGGATCGCCTCGTTGACAGAAGTGGTGGGCGACATCCGGTTCAGGCAGTTTGCCCAATTCGTGATGTGGCGGCACCGTTGGGTAGACTTTATAGGTTTTGAAGCCGTACGTTTTTCTCGTCGCGAATTTTGTCTTCGTATTCATTCGCCCCACGCGTCCGCTTGAAATCCTACCTTTAGCGCGAAACCCGTTCAGTAACAATGCTCGGTGGTGACACAATGTGCCTCCATCTCCTTCATCGGTTCTAAATGGCTGCGCGTCGTGCGAGCGCACCACGGGGTAAGGAACTTGTCTGCCGACTTGGGTTCCTGATACCCGAGAACTGTGAAAGTCCTCCTTCATCAGCTAAACGCGTGTCGTGTGCACTTTCTTGTTCATCGTCTGCATAAGGTGAAAGCGACCGAGCACACGAACCGCGTGGCCGAAGCGATCGGCGATGTAGCATGGGCGGTCCATCCACAAGAGCTTGTGTGAGGATGAAAACTAACAAAACCAAACCACTCATTTCGCGAGGGAGCCAAGGATTATTGTATCACCTTCCGGTCACAGAAAGCGCATTTGGCGCCGCTTCAGCCGGCTGTAACAGCTGGTTCTACCTGAGTTGGCTGCTAGAGGCTATCCTCGCACAACATTCTATCCCCGCACCGCATTAAACTCCCTTATCGGTAGCTGCTGAAAACAGAAAACGGAAAACCTATTCAAGAACGCGTCGTCGTCTTTGGCGGTGCATTGGTTGACTGAACCTAGCGACCTCCTGAGCCGCCACCGCCACCGTAGGACGTTGACCCCGATCCACCTGAAGGGGCTTGGTAGGTTGAACCACTGCCCGACGACGCGTAAGGATCACTTGATTGGGGTTGCGAGTACGACGATCCGCTACCGGCTGCTGTAGGAGCACTGCCGCTTTGGCCAAACGGAGCACCGCCGCCAGAACGACAACCCGCCAATGCGGTACCCGCAATTAACAGTGTGGCCAGTGCATAAGTCGTGTTAATAGCAGTAAATTTCATCTTTGGTTTCCACGCTTGAAGGGTAAAGACATCTAACTGGGGACATCGAGTAAAATCTCCAGCGCGCCAGTCTGACCTCATCACATTCCACTATCGCTAAATCGGAGCGCGCAATTTCCAACGCTGCGATTGCTCTGGCCTGCTGGTCTCGGACTTTACTGGCTGGATTGGAATATGTAGAGCATTTTGGTGAATCTGTGTCGATGGGAATCCCAGCAGAATGGTGCTAGCGGACCGCTAATTGAGAATCCCCGACCGATGATTGGCCTTGGCTGATTGTGCACTTTGGTGCGGCGGTGCAGCCAAAAGCGACCTTCAATCGGTTCCAGTTCGTTTGATTTGGCAGCGTTAATTTCTCAGCCAACGTCTATGTTTGGGGTTGTTGGGTGGGGTTGTTGGTTGGGGCTTGGGATGACCAAGGAGACCAACGGCCAAACCGTCCTGTGATGGCCCTGTTGTGGTCTGGATTTGGCCTCATTTTGGTATGCGCGTGATGCATGGGCGAATTGGCCGACCGCGATGCTGATGCGCTAAGCCGCTACTATTACTGTTGATACTATCGATTTTTATTTTGGGCACGCGGTCATGTGTTGAGATTCATGTTTGACACGCGACTACCTTCGAAGAACGATAGGCTCCGTCGTTCTCGGGGGCCTGCCGCCGCTGTCTGCGGGAGAACAAAGCCAAAGAATTTGGTAGTTCCGGGAATTGAATGGATGCTCGTTTTGTTGTGGTGTTGTCGGCGGTTCCAAGTCGTTTCATAAAGGGGGGCTGGCGAATCCGACTAACTCACAGGAACTGTCAAAACATGGGTTGGTTTGGATCGAATAAGTTCCCTGAAACACAAAAAAGATTTACCAACTTGATATCCACCTGTGCGTTCCCCCTGAATCAAAATGTTCTACTTCAGCACTTTTTGAGGGGCGGCGGCAGGCGATGGAACACGACAGCCGACGAGACGATCTTCTTAACGCGGGACGTAGCATCGATAGAGTTTACGCGTTTGAGGGCGATAACGATCTGATCGGCGGTGACGCGGCGGGCTACATGGTGGGCGGACCGGGGAACGACTTTCTCATGGGCGGACCTGGCACAGACACGCTCCTTGGCAACGAAGGCGATGCCATTCTTACCATCCTTACCGGTAACGTTGGCGACGACACCCTCGACGGAGGTGCCGATGATGACCAACTCAATGGGCTTGGTGGCCCCGATTCCTTATCTGGAGGAAGCGGCAATGATGATCAGATTCGCGGTGGCGAAGGTTTTGACACCATCGATGGTGGCACCGGTTTAGACACCGGCGAAGTCGAAATCAGTATTGAAAACTGAGTGTTTGAACGGGGCAGTCGCGTTACATTTCGCAAGTTCTTGTTGATCGATTGTGAACGACCGAACCTGGCTTATCCGTTGGGGCAGTGGCGCTGATTCTCTGTTAACGTTTCTTGGGAAACTCCAATTTTCCAGAACCTCAACACGCTTTGCCCCGCTGGTTTCCCTGCTGCTTGCGCCGCTCGTTGCGCCACCGATAAGCGACTATCGTCGAATGCGTTGGGCACGCAGAGCGGTTTGTTTGGCTCGCGCCGAAGCGGTGATGGAGTCGCCCGTTGGGTGCTGGCCCATGCTGGATAACCGGCTCGCCATGGGTGAGGCTGCGTTGCAGGAAGCACATCCGCAACCGCTTTCTTTCACGCCGCCCGGGTTATAGTCGGTGACGATATGTTCGGTGGCAGAACACCCGCCAGAAGCACACGAACCGCAAGCCGATTCGCCACACCCGCACGATGTAGAACCCGCTTCGGCCGAATAGCCTCGTGATCCGTAAAGACCACGCAACAATGCGCCTCGTGGACGGGAGAAAGGACGCGCCTTGACCGCTCCGCCAACGAATTGATCGTCGCAACAGGGGTCAGAACAATCCGGCGGCGTGCTGATCCATTCGCCGATGTAAGCTTCTCCACAACCGCTTCCGCAGATCAAACTACGCCGGGCGTTACGCGCTGCAGCTAATGGTCCGCCGGCCAACAGAGCTGAGCATTGGCCGCTGCGACATCCGGTCCCGCATCCACGGGGGCCGCAACAACCGCTGGTCGCCATCGCGATGACGCCTAAAAATAAAAATGCAAAACGAACCATCTTTTGCTCCGCCGGTGATACCGCTGTTAGATTAAAATCACTGAAATAGCTACAGCCTCGCTGCGGCTAATGTGCTTATCGTCAAAACACTTTGTGCAATCGAATCAAAACGCAAAAACAGCAAACTTTCCGCGACCTGACAGCCCAGCCTCATCCGGTGCATTCTTCACTATGCTTTCATTTTTCCTCCTAAAGCCAACTGGTTTCGGTAAAAATTGTGTTTCTCGGTTCCGCAATTGGATGCGGTATCCGGTGCTGTTGATGGCGACGCTGGCTGTGTGCGTGCTATCAGGTTGCGGCGACGAAAATCGTCAAAAGATCGTCGGGAGCTGGACAATGGTAAAAGCCGACAAACTCGCTGAGCGTGTGAACGTGGCGCCGCAGGGCCAGACTGGCCAACGGCCCGATCAAAACGCCGCCCCTGAACTCCCCGGGATGACGCTAGAGTTCCTCAGCAGTGGTCAATTGGTTACAACAACCAAGTTGGGGAAAATCAACAGCGCCAAAACGGGCCGTTGGCGCATGACCCAATTCACTCCACCAGACGAGATGACAATAAAATGTCACTTAGATCAACAAAGCACGCGGAGCCGTGAATTGAAAGTGACGTGGATCGACGATCAGACGATTCGTATGACGCCGCCCAATATGTCCGGTCAGCGGATGCGATTAAAATTTAAGAAACAGCCGTAGCTAATGACACGGTAACTATTTCTCCCCGGATTATGCATTAGAAACATATCGAAGAAAGACCCATTGCGTCCATTCCCGTGTTTAAAAGTTTGAAAGATCCATTTCTTCGCACGGAGCACGACAGGCAATGGATGAAACTCAAAATAACTTTTTCGAGCCGGATTTAATCGCAGCATCAAAGTCCAAAGGAACGATCATCGCCTGACTTCCGTCGCCGGGGGCCTGCTTTTGCGCGAAGCAAAATCACAGCGCGGGCTCATCGTCAGCATCGCCTTGATCTGTACCCACAATAAACCCAGATGGACCCAAAAAAGTTGTCTCACTATCGTTGACACATTCCGTCAAGCGGCGGTTTGACCTTGCATCATCGATGCTGATTCACTGTCAAATTCTCCCCGGAGAATCGAGCTGTTCCTTTTCTGCCGTCAATTCCTTTAGATACTCCTGGTCATTTGTCACTTCAGCAAAATTGAACAGCCGATCGAACGCCTTTTTCAAGTCGCCTTTGCCTAATCTGGAGCTACTTTTTAAACCGTAATACCCCGAAGACAAGTTCGCCTTTGCCGACTCGAACTTCTTCAACCCAAGCTGAGCTTCGCCTAACAGGGATTGTGCGATGTATGCAAGCCGCACGTTAGGAGATTCTTTCTGAACGATCCTGTGACATCTTTGAAGAACGATTTCTGCGTCAGCCTGAGCCCCGTGGTTTATCAGCGACTCCCCCCAATTGGCCATTGATGCAAGTGTGGTCGGGTTATTTGGACCTAGCGCCGATTCGCATACTTCAAATAGCATCTGAGTCGCCGCGAGCGTACTGTCGGCATGGTCTGCCTGATGGTCGTTACCTCCGTTGAGCGATTGCTGGACCAACGAAATTGCTTTGCCAGTCTGGCCTGTTTCAGCGTAGCATACGGCAAGCCCCTGCAACGAAACGATGGTACGAGGGTGATAGGGCCCCAGTTTGGTCCGCAACTGCTCCAGCATATCATGAAACAATTGAAGCATCTTGTCAGTTTCTCCTATTGCTCGGTAGCAGAGCCCTAGGTTTTTCATCGCCTGAAGCGTGTTTGGATGACTTAATCCCAGTTTTGCTTTTCTCAGTTCTAAGGCTTCCTCAAACAACCGCCGCGCCTCTGTCTCCCGCCCCAAACTTCGGTAGGTCACCGCCAAGCTGTTCATCGTTCTGACCGTATCAGGATGGTCTCGACCTAGTTTTGTTTGTTGCGACTTTAGCACCTCTTCGAGCAGTGAAAGCGCCTCGTCCACTTTACCTGATTTGAAATAGACGTCCGCTAAACTACTGAGCGAGGTGAGTGTATCGGGATGGTCGGAACCTAGTTTCGCTTTCCTCAACTTTACTACTTTATGAAACGTTTGAAGCGATTCTTCAATTCGATCAGCGATGGAATAGCTTAATGCGAGGTTGTGTAGCGAGTTGAGCGTGTCAACATTATTTAAACCGCACTTGTCTTCATAGACTTGCGTTACCTTTTCGAATAAAGCAATCGCCTTGTCGACCTGCCCGGTATCAAGAAGGTCGCTGGCAAGATTGTGCATTACGTATGTCGTTTCACTATGCTCAGGGCCTAATGTGGATTTCTTAAGCTCTAAAACCTTTTCGTTTAACTGCAGCGACTTGTCGTATTCGCCAGCAGCTCTGTAGGCGACTGCTAATTTGTACATCGCATTAATCGTATCGGGGTGATAAGCCCCCAGTTTGTTCTTTCTGATTTCCGTCGCCTCTTGGTTCAGCAGCAAGGCTTTGGCCGGTTGACCTAACCTAATGTAGTCGTACGCTAAATTCAGCATTGTATTAAGCGTTAGGGGGTGTTCGGGCCCCAGTTTATCTTTCCCCTGCTTTAGTACATCTTCGTGCAATCGTGCGGCTTTGGCGTGTTGCCCGGACTCCAAGTAACAGTCTGCTAGGTGGCGCATCGCTTTCAGTGTATCGAGGTGATCGTCACCTAATTTGGATTTGCGGATGGCAACATCGGCTTCGGCAGTGGCAACAGCCGAATTAAATTCACCGATCCCGAAAAATGAAATGGTCAAAGCGGACAATAGTTCGGCTTTGCCTTCGGCATCCAGTTCAGAATTTTCCAAGCTTTCTTTTGCTCGAAACAACACTTCTTTGGCGAGCATATCGGAACTCGCATCCTGTCCAACAGGGACGACGCTACGAAATGAATCGGTGAATACCTGCAATGCGTCCTTGGCTCGTTTTGCTAACAGTTTCGCCTCGACAGATCTATGATTTGCTTGGACTAATCCGTAACTTGTTCCCGCAATGCCGCCCAACAGTAGCAAAATGATCGCTGCAACCGAGCCAACCAGCCCCTTGTTTCGGCGAACGAATTTACCGACGAGGTAGACCGTTGATGGCGGTCTCGCCAGCACTGGACCGTTGGTTAAATAACGCTCAATATCATCCGCCAAGCTACTGGCCGTTTTATAGCGACGGGTGCGGTCCTTTTCCAGCGCTTTCATAACGACCCAATCTAACTCGCCCCGCAGAATCTGCCGCAGGCGAGCCGGAGAAATTTTGCGTTGTTCACTGATAACGGATATCGTATCGCTACTGCTACTCAATCGGTCGCTGGGACGCACGGGATCGGTTTCTCGAATAATTTCCAAAACTCGTAACGGCGCATTCTCTACCAAAATTTGCCGATGCAATGGCGTGCTGCCGGCTAAAAGTTCGTAAAGCATGGCTCCCAATGAGTAAATATCGCTACGTGCATCGACGTTTATCGAACCGTGTTCTGCTTGCTCTGGCGACATATAAAGTAATGTCCCGACCACCTTCCCAATTTCGGTCGTTAACGTTTTGTCGGTTAACTGGTGGGCACGATCAACGGCTTTGGCCAGTCCAAAGTCAATGACTTTGGCAATGGGTTTGCCCGAGTGAGATGTGACCAAGACATTGGACGGCTTGATGTCACGATGGATCACGCCTTTTTGGTGAGCGTGTTGAACGGCATTGCAGACAGGAACGAATAATTCGAGTCGTTCTTTGATGTTTAATTTTTTATTGTCGCAATACTCATGAAAAGGAATCCCCTCCAGCAATTCCATCACGAAGTAGGGTTCTTCGCGCTCACTGGTGCCGGCATCGAGAACACGGGCAATGTTGGGATGGTTCATCATCGACAGCGCCTGCCGCTCGGCTTCAAAACGGGCGATGAATTCACTTGGGGCAAGCTCCGGCCTAATCAGCTTGAGCGCGACCTGACGCTTGACTGGTGTTTCCTGTTCCGCCATCCAGACAGCCCCCATTCCGCCCTCGCCGATTTTCGTCAACAGTTTGTACGGGCCAATTGTTTTTGGCGATTCCGGTGTGGCTGCCCCGCGTAAAAAACGAGTTTGGTCAGCCTGGTGGAGTTCATGCGGTGCTAATGTTCGATCTGGATCGTTAGCGACCATAAACTTTTCAGCAATAATAACCGCCTCTTCCCCCAAGTGACGATACTCATTAGCAACCACTATCTGTTCATCTTTGAGTCGATAATCGATGTCAAGTGGGATTAACTCGCCGATTAGATTTGGGCGAAGTTCCACCGGCACTCGCTCAAGCCAGTCGCCGATGCTTGGGGTCTCATTGGCTTGCCAAGCTTCTTCGAACTGACCACAAATTTGGTCTACGATGGATTCGGAAGTGCGTTCGCTTTTGTTATTCATTATCGGATAACCACATCATGCAGTAATGATTTTCAGATTGGGAAGTGGCACGATCTTCGACGGACTTACCTTGAGTATTATAAACGCGTGTGGCCTTGTCGCCTAATCTCATTGGAATTTGGGTCTTCCGAGTTGAGTGAGTTGGTGAGTTGAGCGAGTACTCGGCATCGTAGTGCGGCTTCGGTTTATTGGTAACCGTTCACGGAATTTAGACGAAAAAGTTTGGTGCTTCTGCCCGTTTCAGCTTTGCGTTGATTGATTTTAGCAGAAAATCGAAGAAGTTCTTGCTCTGCTTTTTGCAGGTTGCGAAAAGTTGGTGCGAAAAGTTGGGGACAGGCTCAGTAGTGTTCGGCACGGCCAATGCGAACTAAGGCCGGATTTCAGTTTAGGTTGACTGTGAAGATTATTCGGACTTGCGCTGTGTTCGGTTGTCGCTCATAATCACCGACATGACGTAGGCAGGGCCCCAATCTAAATCCAAACCGGCGCCGAAGATGCAGGCCAAAGACATCACAGGCCTGAAGGACTTCGATCAACTCGCGCCGCTACTTCAGCGGCTACACGATGACGGCTGTGAGCGCGATGCCGCAGGCAATCGAAAGCTTCATCATGACCAATACTGCATGCTTGTGCTTTTGTACTTGTTCAATCCGATGATTGTGTTGTTGAATGAACAGCAACGGATTTCCAAGCGCGCGCTGGTGCGATGGAACTTCGGTTGCGCGGATGTGCGTTGGCATCGGTTAACAGCGCTGTTGGTGATGCAAGCCAATGTTGGCACCCTGTTGGCCCAATGTGAACTGTTGATTCATCTTGACCGGCAAATTGACTCGCGGGTCGCCGAGTCTCCCGGTACCGAAGTGCGCCGGTAGTTATCCGGTCGCTTTGGCTTTGTATGCTGCTTTGTACGCTTTTATGGCGTTGCTGAGTTTCTTTCGGCGGCGGATTGGTGTTGAAAAAAACGCGGACGCTGCATGGCAGGACCGCGTGCTAATTTTCGTATAAGTCGACATCGATGATTTCGCCGAACCCCATTTGTCCACGGCTGAACATCAGGGGATCAGTGGTAAATCACGCAACGTATGTTGGTGTCGG
>CALDYR010000077.1 GCA_937944405.1 uncultured Pirellulaceae bacterium | reverse complement strand
GGTTTTGTTAGTTTTCATCCTCACTCAAGCTCTTCAGAATGGACCGCCTGTTCCGCATCGCCTTCGTTTCGGCCTCAATCTGCTACGCAGGCCGAAACGGCGGCGACGCGGAATGGGCTCGAGGGATCTTCTTTTGTTATTTTAAAATGCATCCGGCCAAATATCGCGTAAATTGAGTTTGCTAGAACCGCAACACGCAAGCTCAGCCGAATGCTATTGAAGACTATCCTCAATCATCGTTATCCGCTAAAGGGGCTTTGTTCACGGCAACTGCAAGATTGTCGCCAATGAATCCAGCGCGCTTGATGAAATCCATGTTCGATTGGCTCCCCGTAAAAACAGCAAGGCCCGCTGCGGCCAATGTGGCCCCTCGGGATCGACGTGCGACACGCGCAAACAGCGGAGCTTTCAGTTCTTGCTCATCCTTGGATTGCAGGTTTTCTTCCTCTACGCGATGCGGCAAGTGGACTGCAAGCACTGCGGCGCCGTCAAGCCCGAACGGCTCTCATGGTCCGACGGCAAAGAGCAGATGACCGGGGCATATAAATGGTTCCTTGCCACCTGAACGCAGCGGATGAATTGGAGCGCAGTTGCCAGCATTTTTGGCACGAGTTGGAACCGCGTCTACCGCAGCGTACGCCATGCGGTAACGTGGGGGAGCTCATCGTGCCCCCCGCGATTCACCGCCATTGGTGTCGACGAAATTGCCTACAAGCGAGGCCTTAAGTACCTCACACTGGTGTACCAAATTGACTCCGAGAAGCGTCGCTTGCTATGGGTCGGCAAGGACCGCAAAGAAAAGACCTTCGAGCGCTTCTTTGATCTGTTTGAGGAGTCGGTGAAGAATCATCCGAAGTTCATTTGCAGTGACATGTGGAGGCCGTACCTGAAAGTGATCGCCGATCGTGCCGGCCATGCGATTCATGTGCTCGATCGCTTTCACATCATGCAGACGATGAACGAGAAGGTGGGCAAGGTGCGTGATCAGGAGTTGCGTCAGCTCAAGGCCGAAGGGTATGAACCGATTCTCAAGCACAGTCGTTGGTGTCTGCTCAAGCGTCCTGAGAATCGCCCCCAGAAGCAGACTCTCAAGATTTGAGAATTGCTCAAATACAATCTGCGCACGATGCGTACCTATCTGATGAAAGAGGACTTTCAGCAGTTCTGGGGATATTCAGAAACCCAAATGGGCAGGCAAGTTCCTCGATGCGTGGTGCACTCGCGCGATGCGCCGCAAGTTAGAGCCGATAAAAGAGGTGACAGGTACATTGCGTCGTCACCGAGCGTTGTTGCTGAACTGGTTTCGCGCGAAAGGTGAGATCTTAAGCGGAAGCGTAGAAGGAATGAATACCAAGGCCCAAGCCGTGCTGAGAAGATCGTAAGGCTTCAAAACCTACAAGGTCTACCAAACCGTGCTATGTCGCCAGTTGGGCAATCTGCCTGAGCTGGATGTCGCCCACCGATTCTGTCAACGAGGCATAAAAATTAAGCGTCGCTGGCAGTCGTACTTCTGTCATTTCGCAGCAAAACGTCGCGTCTGCCAGCATGTTTGTGCCTCGTGTGAGCTTTGGGCAATAACCGCCAGTGGCCAAAATTTCCTCAATTGACCAGAATTTGCCTGATTTCTCACAATCGTTCGGTGGTTCTACTACAAATTACATTCAATGCTTAGAATGCGCACCCAAAACTAAATTGCCTAACCGTTATCCTCTGATAAGTCCGGCGTTGGGGAGTGGTGGTTAACGATTAAACCGTGGGGGTCGTTTAAGCATTCAATCAACTCGTCTGATCAGCCGAAGAGAATTACAACCGCTTGGTTAGACGACTGGCAGCACCGGTCGGTGGGATCTAATCACTGCTCATATCCAGACGACGGCGGGATTAAGAAGTTGCCGATCTCCGAAACGTTATTTACCCAATTTAAATGAACCAACAAGTCTTCAGCTCATCCGATCCTGACCAGCTTCAAAAAGAATTGGTCAGTTCTTTCACGACATTCGAGCGATCGTTCCGTGAGCGTTTTCCTTTGGTCTGGATCGCTACGCTGGCCGCTCCGGTGGTGGTGTCGGCGGTGCTGTTAGTATTTTTTGGTCTGACGTCAGGGTGGGGGTATGCGGGACGCTTGGTGTCTCACGCGCTGCTGACCTTTTTTGTTTTCGGTCGCTTCATCATTCTTTCGGGCGCAGAAGCCACCGGCGAAGAAATTTATAAAGTCCTCATGTCACCGCTGGAACTGTTTGGGTTGGTGACCTACCTTGATTTTATGACCGCATTGTTTGTGACCTTTCACATGGGGTTTTTGTTTCGAGTCCCGTGGTTGGGGCCCAAGATCGCGATGTTGGTTTGGGATGGGAAGTTCGTGATGGACGCTCAACCGTGGATCAAACGATTCGCCTTCGCCGGGCTGATCGCGTTTGTGATGTTCCCCTCTTCGACAACTGGCAGCATCGGCGGATCGATCTTCGGAAGATTGTTAGGGCTGAGCCGATTCGCTACCGTTATGGGAGTCTTGGTGGGCAGCATTCTGGGAAACGGGCTGATGTATGTGTTGTCCAAACAACTTAATAACTACATCAGCAAAGACGACATGTGGCTAAAAATCGTCGGGGCCCTTTTGATTGTTGCGTTATGCGTTGTGCTGGAATGGCGTTACCGCCAAGTCAAAAAGAAGTTCCTGATAAAAGAGGGCGTGGAAACCGAAACAGAAACAGAAGGCGCCCAAGAATCCACCGCAGAGAAACAACTCTAGTGCTTTGGCAAAGCTAAAATGGGGTTTAGCAACATATTCGCCATGGTGAACCTCCAACCACAGAATTTCCTGATAGCACAGAGAACGAACTTTTCGAATGCGAATCCGTTTGCGTCTGCCTAGATTGCAGCCCAAGCAACCGCGCCGATGATTGTCACGATCGTACCATCAGTAATGCCGCCAATGTTCATTTGCTCCTCGATTTCGAATGAAGTAAATTTTATAACAGGCAAATCTACCGATCAAAATTGCAACCGATGCCCAATGCCACGAATACGATTTTCCAGTAAAAGAATCTTTATTCCAACGCCTGATACTTATACGTTTTAATGGGCATGAGGATACTCACGGCCACGGTGTTTCCGCGTTTCGGGTTCAAGGGCATAATGATCGGGGCCTGTGTGCCGTCAGATAAACTGCAACGTAGCACGTTCGAGTTAGATTAGCGGGGGGTAGGTCGGCGTCGCCGACCTTCGGCGTTTCGCGATTACTCATTTTGATTTTTTTGTGACAAACACTTGAAAATAGAACAAAGCATTATCGAACCAACCTTCGCCGAAGGTTTTACCATGCGTTTCACCCGTCTGATAATCACTGCGGCGTCGCGCCGTTGGCTGGACGCAGCGGTCGATGCATTTTCCGGTTACGGCAGTTCGGTAATTCAATGCGACGCCGAAGTCGGTTTAGAGGGCTACCTCGCCCCGGAACAAACGTTCGACGGGCGCGTTGGGGCGTCGGTGTTAGCATTCGGGTTTTCGACCGAAGCGCTGGCCAAAGCGGTTACCAGACGCGCCGGACAATGCTTGATGACCTGCGCCACTTCGGCGGTGTTCGACGGCTATACCCGTGAAACTTATGCCGCACAGCAGGCTCAATCTTCCGACCTTGCATCAGCGGAGCGCGCGTCGCCAGAACCACAAAAACGAATTCCCCTTGGCAGCCATCTCAGATTCTTCGGAGACGGATTTCAGAAAAGTAAACTTCTGCGCGATCGAAGATTCTGGCGTATCCCGGTGATGGATGGCGAATTTTTCTGCGAAGACAGCCTCGGGGTCGGCAAGGGCGTTGCGGGAGGGAACTTTTTAATTCAATCGACCGAACAGATGGCTGGTTTGTCTGCCGCCGAACGCGCGGTTGATGCGATCGCAGAATTACCGGGGGTGATGACCCCTTTTCCCGGTGGAGTCGTTCGTAGCGGCAGTAAAGTGGGTTCGAAGTACAAAGGGCTCGTCGCCAGCACCTCTCACCAGTTTTGCCCAACCTTGCGGGCCAGCGTAGATTCATTGGTTCACCCTGACGCAACGTGTGTTTACGAAATTGTGATTGACGGGATAGATTTTCAGCACGTTGCCAAAGCAATTGAACGCGGGATTCACGCCTGCGTTGGAGACCGCATCGTCGCCATCAGCGCCGGAAACTACGGGGGGAAGTTGGGCAAACACCATTTTCACCTCCATCAACTGCTGGGCAACGCTACCCGATCCGAACTATCCACGTCCTCTCCAAGTAGCTCGCCGGGCTAAAGTACGCATCACAGCGGGTTTTGGTCGGTCAATGTGCGTGGGGAGTGGGCCTTAGTAAGCGAAATAACGGCTCACGCTGGACCGGCGAATAAACGTAAAAAGCGGCATTTTCATCCGCCGGTACACCGCGGCGCTTCGGTAATCGACATAAACCTAAGATTTTGTTGCTCAGCGGTAATAT
Source organism: uncultured Pirellulaceae bacterium (assembly GCA_937944405.1). GTDB lineage: Bacteria > Planctomycetota > Planctomycetia > Pirellulales > Pirellulaceae > Mariniblastus. The sequence goes on along the minus strand of CALDYR010000077.1, from coordinate 33,261 downwards.
GGCGATTATTATTACAATGGAAGTACCTATTGCCCCAGCACCGACACAAACCCCAGTTTAACTGGTCTGCGGGAACGAAAAAATCGAAGATAACTTTCGGTGCCTCTTAAGCGACCGAGGAACCAGCCGACTATTTAGCGGAACAACGGAGAGAATTTATAATGCGTGGCCACATGAATCATTTTCGGGCAGCCATCCTCATGGCAGCGGTTTGTTTAATCGCTCAACCTCTTTGGGCTCAAACCGGTGGAGGCGGAGGCGGAGGCGGAGGTGGAGGCGGTGGTGGTCCTCTCCCACCTGTCGACGGTGGCACAGGCACCGGTGGTATTCAAATCGATGCTGATGGTGTTCTATCGGCCCGTTCTCTGACCGATCGGACCGGACGTTTGACAATGGAGCGGTTGAAGGCCGCACGCAGCATTGTTGATCAGGATCTCCAAAAGCCCAGCACACTTCGCAAGATTTCTCTTCGACGCTTGGAACAACAAGTAAAAACGTTGTTAGATTCTGGGAAAGAGATTCCAGAAAACATGCAGTACCTGGCCGGTATGACTCGGCTATCGCACGTTTTTTACTATCCCGAAACACAAGACATCGTGATCGCTGGCCCTGCCGAAGGGTATTTCCGAACCGCTGAAAACCGAGTTGTGGGAATGGAAACAGGAAGCGCGACGCTTCAACTCCAAGACCTCATCGTGGCCCTAAGAGCCTTCTCTCCGGGCGGCGCAAAAACTCCTTTGATCGCCGTTTCGATTGACCCCACGCAAGAAGGTCTCAAACGTATGGCCCACGCCCAACGCAACCTCGGAGCCGTTACCCTTAACCAACGGTTCGACATCGCCAACCTTTTCCGTGAAGCCTTGGGCCATCAAACGATCACCATCACCGGCGTTTCCCCTAAAACTCACTTCGCGCAGGTATTAGTCGAAGCCGATTACAACATGAAGCTGATCGGGATTGGTCTGGAGCAACCTCCTGTCAACATCACCAGTTTCATTGAAGCGGCGACACTGCGATCTGGTAATCGACTGCAGCGCTGGTATTTCCAACCCAATTACCAAAGCGTGTCCCTTTCAGAAGACAAATACGCGATGCAGCTTTCTGGTTCGGGCGTCGAACTGGTAGGCGAAGACGAAACGGTTTCAAACCAAGGCCAACGAAAGCGTACCGGTTCGGCCAACAAGGCCAGCCGCAAATTCACAACGTCATTTACCAAGGCCTACGAGAATTTGGCGAAAGTCCGTCCCCTGTACGCCGAACTGCGTAACTTAATCGACATGTCAATCGCGGCAGCCTACATCCAAAAAATGGGAATCTATCAAGCCGCCCAATGGAGCATGGAAACGTTTGGCGATGAATCAGTCGCATCGGTGGAGCACGCCAACGCCCCGACAAAGGTAGATCCCGTGGTCAATGTCGTCGTCAAAGGCGGTGCGATCATGACACCCATCGGCGGTGGTGTTAACATCCAACCGCGATTGGCGTTAAATTCTGACGTGGTCAAGATCGACTCAGAAGGCAAAATCAACGAACTAAAAGACGGCATCATTTTCGATGATCTCGCGGACGATCAATGGTGGTGGGACTAAAGAAAGTCGCTGGTGCTGATGACAGTCAGGGGCTTAAAAAAAACGAAATTCCCAAGGCGGCTTCCGGGTCGCCTTTTTTCGTGTTCACAACAAAGCGATTATACAACTTTGGCAAAAACCGTTAAAATCGACCCTTCCAGTCAGAGAATTGAGTCGCTCCAAACCGGCCTCTGGTTTGTCAGTTCTTTTGACGTTAACGCGATGCACCAGAACTCCCTTTCAAGAACCAACTTAAAATTCTGGCGAATCCTACTACGATAAACGGCCCCCACTAAACTCCCGGAAGAACCGCTTTTTTAGTTCACCGGTCGAAAATGCTCTCCTTTCTCGAATAATCGCACCATCGCTACTGAACTAAACAACTCGACGGTCCACGTCAAAGCGTATCCAGGATACGGTCTGCGCTCGGCGACCGGGCAATGGAAAATTTACGTTTCGGGGATCGTTTGGCATGGGCCTGTCGTTTTCAACCGACGACAGAAGATGCTGATCCGTATGCTCGGCGGCGTCATGCAAGCTTCGCCCGAGCAACTTGAATGCGAAACGTTTCTCAATCGCATTACGCCTTTTATGGCCGAATGCGATACCAAAGAAAGAGTCGCCGTCGAATTGGGCGATCAAAAGATTGCCCTCAAACGCAAAACAAAACGCAACGGTAGGTTTCAAGAATGGCTGACCATTGATTCCGATTTAATCCAAACGCTACAATCGCGCCACGGGAAATCCAATCCCATCCCTTTTCAGTTGAATGTGTGTCATTGCGACGCCCAGTCTTCCAGCCAAATACATTTACTGCCCAGCAACGGCGTCAGCGTTATCTCTGACATCGATGACACCATCAAAGAATCGTCGGTCACCAATCGCCGTGAACTGCTCAATAACACGTTTCTGCGCGAGTTTGAATCGGTCCAAGGCATGGCGGAAACCTATCGGCGATGGGCGGAAGCCGGCACCTGTTTTCACTATGTCTCCTCCAGCCCATGGCAACTGTTTACTTCTTTGGACGAATTGAAATCTGTACATCAGTTTCCCGTGGGCACCATGCACCTGCGGAATTTTCGACTCCGCGACCAGTTGCTAAAAAAAGTAATCATCCGCCGGCAGGGAAAACGCGTCGCGATTCAACGGTTAATCAAAAACCTGCCGCTGAGACGTTATATTCTGATTGGAGACTCTGGTGAAAAGGATTTAGAGATCTACCGGAAGATCTGCCGAAAAAACCCGCACTGCGTGGCAGCGGTATTCATTCGAGAACTCAAGGACCGCCCGATGGACGGCGAACGCTGGCAAAAGCTGAAAGACAATTTACCCCACGGCGTTTGCGAACTTTTCAACAATGGCATCGACCTAAGCGAAAAGGCGGCTCCCGTTTTCGCGGCGCTGGCAACGCGCGTAGATTCTGATTGAAGGCCCCACTGAGAAAACGCAAACGCGCGACACTCGTTTGGCGAACAACGGCCTTCTTACATTTTCATTTTCTTCAAACGATGGCTTCTTCAAACGATGGCTTCTTCAAACGGTCGCTTCTTCAAACGCTTCGCAGCTTGCGGCAGAGTAGCGTTCTCGATACCAGTCTACGATGCGTTTGCAAGCGACATTGCGATTTTCGACGACGCGAAAAGTGTGTTCGCTTTTCTCAAAGTATTCGACTTGAAGTTGGTCGCTGGGGGGGATCCCGTACATTTCGCGAAATTGCTTTCGGCCGCAAACGTCGTCGTAGCCATCGGTGTAGATAAACAGCATTGAGACATCGCGTTTTAGCATGGCCTTCAAATCGTCAGCGATTTTGTCCTTGCCAATGTCGTCGGCAAAAAAGAATTCACTCTCCAACAATTCCACGCCAGCGTCTTCACGACCATAGGGTTTAGGCTTTAAGATTCTCCGCCGTTTGATCGCGTTACGGTAGAAACGGGGGGTGAATAATCGACCTACGGTATGTCGCCAGAAGTACCCCATCGTTCTGAAAACAATGCCGTCTATAAAAACAGCACCGACAATTCGAGAATCGTTGAGCGCGATATGATGAGCATTAAATGCGCCGCTGCAAAGTCCAAGCATCACAAACCGATCCGCGCCAAAGTGCGTTGTGAGATGCTCCAACGCGTCGCTAACGTCCAATGCCGCCCTGTTGTCACCGCCCAATTTTTCGGTGCGCGGTAGGCTGTCGCCTAATCCAGAAAGGTCGAGACGCAACGTGCGGTAACCTGCCGACGCCAATTGCCGCGCCAAATTTACGTGAAGCCCGAAGGGGCCGATACGATGAACAATGCCCGCATTGATGATAACCGCGATCGGCGCACCGGCAACCATCACCGATTCATTGGGCGTCGTAAGTATTCCCAACAATCCATTTTGGGGGCCGAATTGAATGATTGATTCTTGCATAAAACCATTTACCAACGAAAAAAAGTATTTTTAGTTCACCGCGCGCGATGCCGGCGCAAATGCATCGGTGCTGACAGGCATCATCGGTGACGGGGAATCTAAAGGACCAACGGAATACGGACCAAGTTGTTCAAACTGCTCCAACCGACGAAACATTTCGTCGGCCATTAAAACGATTTGACGGCTCGTCGACGCCCTCAACCAGCCGGTCTCAAGCATTTTCAAAACCGACCAAGAATCCTCGTCATCGGTTGGCATGAACCGTTGCATTTCATTGGTCGTATACCTCCCCCGCCGATCATAGGAATCCACAATAAATTGAGGTTGGTCAATGGAATCCAAATCAAGTCCAGTGTTTTCAATTTCGGCAAGCAAGCCACGGTTGTAGATTGACCCTAAAATTTCTTCATGGGTTTCATCCTTGAGTGTTTTTATTCTGCAGGCCCACAGGTCAATCATCTGTTTGTGTATCGCTCGTAGGGACCGCAGATACTGCACAGGGTCGATCACGGGTTCCCACAAAACCAAGGAACTCACTTTATCTGACTGGCTCGCTACCGCCGAAGCGATTGTTCCACCGTATCGCAAGCCAAGCAACATCACGTTGCGACAGCCGGTCTTCGTGCACGCGCAATCAATCGCAGTATGAACGTCTTGATGCCACTGGTCGAGCGCAGTGGTTTGTTGGTTGGTGCCTGCCGAATCGCCAATGCCACGGTAATCAAACCGCAAAACATTGATGCCTTTGCGTGTTAGTTGGCGAGCCAGTAGACGCAAGCACCAGTGACTGCGAATGTATTCATGCCCGATCGGTGGACAGATGACAACGGTCCGATGAGCACCCGCTTTTCGACCGCGCGCATGGTGTAGCATGCCCAATAGCTGTTGCTTGGATCCAAAGAAAAATGGTGTCATGAAATTCGTGATACGTTTAAGGCAAAAGGTGAATTCGATATAACATCAGCACTCGCACAACAACGAGCTTATGCAATATACGTCGAAAATAAGGGACCTTGGCAAAAAGGCGGGTTAAATCAGTCGCAACGAATTTTCAAGCGTCCCAACGTTCCCGTGGTGCCTAACTGCTTACTTTTCGCCCTCGCGTTCAATTCGTGCCTTAACGTTTTTGAACGCGACGCCCTACTTTTTTCGGGACTGTTTCTTCAGCCAGCTTTTGTGAAAACGTCGTTTGGCGAACAGTTTTCCCGCTGGCCCCGCCAAAATCGCCGGCAACAAAAACAGATCGCCCACCAACGCCGTCAATAAAAGAATCCCCATCATCAGGGCGAACTTCGCGGTCGGCATAAAAATACTGAACAAAAACGGACACACGCCCAGACCGCATATCAGCGACGTGTCAATCATCGCTTTGGCACAATGTTGAAACGCGAAGCGGATCGAAGAGTATCTAGACAGTCCGTTTTTGGTCCCGCGTCGAAACCATGTCAAAAAATGAATCGTGTCATCAACCGCCACTCCCAAGGCAACGCTGGCGGTCATCACAGAACCGATCTCAATCGAATACCCCAACCATCCCATCGTTCCAAACACGACAACCGGCGGAAACACATTGGGAACCATGGCAATGAACGCCGCCCGCACATTCCTCAACACAAACATCAGCACAATCGTAATCAGCACAAATGCCGTTACAAAACTGACCATAAGATCACTAAGAATTTGGCGTTGCGCCTTATAAATCAGCGGAATGCCGCCGGTAATCTCAGCCGAAACTCCGTGTTGGCCCAGATACTCCAGCTGATTTTCCACGTTACTTTCGACGGTTTCAAGGAACGAACCGTAGTCAATGTCGTTCAGCGCCGCGACTCGCAGGCTGATCCGCCAATAACTCGTATCGCCTTCACGTTTTAGCAGTTTCGCGGTCTCCAATTTTGGCAGCGCACGTTCCCAGTAGTCGATTTTGGCTTTACGTTGAATTAAATCTGGCAATCTACTTCCGCGCCGAACGGGCGGTTCAAACGTTGCCGCGGACCAGGTCGCGTTGACCGCCGTTGTTTGTTTCACCGCGTGCTCGATCGATTGCACCATCTGCATTTCTTCCCAGTGGCTCAAATCCGACTCCGGGCGAAAGTGAAGCATGATCTCCATCGGCACCAAAGGCCCGAGGTTGGATTCCAACCACTGATAGTCTTGAATAATCTGAGCTTTGGAGGAGAAACGATTTTGTAGCTTCACCGAAGCTTGGAGACTTAGAATGCCCGTCCCTAACAACGTCAACGCAATCAGCGACGGGATCACAATCAGCTGGTTATAGCGACACACGTAATTGATCAAGATTGACATGGATCGGCTAACCCCAGTCTCACGTTCGCGTTTTTCCAAATCACCTTCGGTAGAAAACCGCCGACTGATGCGGCCTTTGAGCAGATGCAATGTGGCGGGAATCGCTAACAATACGATCGGCACCGACATCAAAACCCCCAACGCGCTGTAGATCCCAAAATTCTGAATGGGTCTAATTTGGCTTGATGCGAGCGACACCAACCCGATCGCGGTGGTAATCGACGACAGTAAAACGGGAAAACTTCCATCGCGCATCGCGACCAAAGCGGCATGCCGTTGGGCACCTTTGGCGGCTGCCTTGCGGTAATAATTCACCATGTGGATGGATCCTGAAACCCCCAACACAAAAACCAACGCTGGCAACATGACCATCGTTAGATTCATTTGCCCGCCGGTGAAATACAGAACCGCTAACGAAGACGCGACGCAGACCCCCGAAAATAACAGAACCAAGCCCGTCAGCGGGAGATCGCGCAAACGATACCAAGCCAAAACAGAAACCGTCAGCAAACTCAACCCAAGATAACGGCGGAGTGCTTTTTGACTTTCGGTATCAATCGCGGCACCGTCAACAGTCGGGCCACCCAAGTGCAAATCTGCGGCGTTGAGCCCCAACGATTGTTGGGCGACTTCGTAAAAACGATCCACCAACCACCTCCGTCTGTCGGCGGTGCGGGCTTCGGGAAACGCAATGATGCATGTCGTTTCGCCGTCTTCGCCAACCATCAACCCTTGTAACCGGCGCATCGCTTGGGCGCGGCTGGCTCCTGCGTTGATGATTTGACTTCGGATCACCGCGCCGCTGGTGACACGGCTGAAAATCGGACCTTGTTCATCGGTGAGCTTCTTCAATTGCTCCGCAAGGGTGAGCACATCAGGGTTATCGATCTTACACTCGTCCCAGCTCGCGACGATCATTTCGTCTTCGCCAAATCGTTGCTTAAAATGATCATAGATTTTTGACTCCTCGTAATTCTGAGGCAGCCATTGGCGCAAATCCGAAGATTTCACCCGCAGCGCGTTGACCGTTCCATAAATCAATACCGGCAGCAAAAGCAGCAGCACAATCAGAATAACGCTCGCCCAGCGGTCAAGAAAATTCGGTCTGTCGGGGGTGATGACGGGAGCTTGAGAGGGTGAAGAAGCCAAGTTGCAGTACCGTGTTTGCAGGCGAGATAATCGTATTGTTACTTCAAAAACCGCATTTTTGAAAGGCACCGAACCAGCGCCAACCACGCCCTCAAGTTCCTTAAAGACGCCGTCCCCGACCCCCACAACCCCGCGATAGATTCAAGGCTAACGCGGTGGGGCGCACAAACATCACCGAAGTTGGTAGGTGTTGCTGGCGGCTATTGCGTTCCATACTTTCGATTGAAGACATCGGCATCAAACGGATCCAAAGGCAATACCGTTTGATGGGGCCCCAGCGGTTTGGAATTCTCGGATTGTCCGGTCCCCGGTGATGTCGGCTTAACCGATGGCAATCGTTCAGTAAAATCGGTTTGCTCAACTGCCGTTACCGGACGCGGCAGACTCGCGACTTGGTGGCGGGCAGAGAACTCTTGAATCGGCAACCCCGGATTGGCGCTTACCTTAATCAGCCATTGCTTCAGCGGGGTTAGCTGTGGGTGCCCCCATTGAAAACTTGGTTGCGACTGATTGCCGTGAGCAACCGTCGCATAGCCGACCAATGCGCTTGCGCTGGGATTTTCGTGGTTCGACAAAATCAACGATTGATAAAGATTTTTTTGGCTCATTCTGCGGTCGATGACACCGCTGCGGCCTTGGTAAATTTTAAATGAGCGATCGGTTGCACTGCTTCGGTGACATCCAACGCAGGAGGCCTGCAACAACGGTTCGACTTGTTTTCGGAAAAAGCCAACGGTTCCCTTGGGCATTGAATGGGTCAAACGGTCCAGATCCGAATAAGACAATGACTGCGTAGCCGACAGCCGCTGCAGCACCGCCGCATCAACCGTTTCTAAATCCACCGCCGGTGCAGAATGAGCCACCGGTTGCTCCCAAGATACCTGCTGAATTTGGCCATCAACCTCATTGCCAAATTGATCAATCGCAGGGAGATTCGGGAGCGCCAACGCGGGTTCGGCGGCGCGATGGAGGTTGGGGATTTGTATCGCTGCGACCGACTGCAGTCCTTCGACCGTCTGGTTGGTCGTCGATGACGAAGCCACCGCCGCGGCGTTCTGAGCGGTAGCAGTCAGTTTTTTCTGAGTAGATTCTTGCTGTCGTTTTTGCGAAATCTGTAAACTTACGTCTAACTGCATCATCGTTTTGGCAGGGATGTCCATTTCCTGCAGAATCAGCAGATGGTTTGCCGCTTCTTCAAACAAATTGTTTCTGACGCACCACTTAAAAACACCGATCTGTCCTGGCAGGTCCGTCGATCGGGTGTGCCCCGCCAATTCCCAATAGGCTTCTGGGAACGTGTCACAAACAAACGCCACGCGCGCAACCGGCAGCACGATTCGGCTTCCCGAGGGCAAATGCACAGAGACTTTGTCAGGTTGTTGATCGACCGCCCCCAAGAGCGTCTGACCGTTGGAGAGAACGACAACTTGCTCCGTCGGCGGTTGCCAAGCGCCGGCCTGTTGTCCCGACACGCACACCCAGAGCGCAGCGATGAAGACCGTCGTGATGGAAAATGGCTGGAGCATCGCTGAACGATATCGCGATCGGCATGCGGCGTCAATTGAAATATCGCCAAACGGGTTACTTGATCGGGCGCGCGTTTCGGGAACGCCATGGTATCGAACCAAGAATGGTCGAACCCCGGGTATAATCGGTTTGATCGGTTGCCAGCACTAGCAGAAGCCATAAGATCATGGGCTCGATTTAACTTCTCTATTTATAATGAAACCTATGTCACGCGCACCGAACGAACTACGCTCCGTTAAAATCAAACGCAACTTCACCAACAAGACCCCTGGCAGCGTTCTTTACCAATGCGGAGAAACGGTTGTTCTCTGCACCGCCAGCGTCGACGAAAAGGTGCCGCCATGGATGGAAGCGTCTGGTAAGGGATGGATTACGGCGGAATATAATATGCTGCCCGGCAGCACCAGCCCCCGCAAACGCCGCGACCGCAATAAGGTCGACGGTCGTACGACAGAGATTCAACGCTTGATCGGGCGTAGCCTCCGCGCCGTGGCTGATTTAGAAGCTTTGGGGCCACGGCAAATCACCGTCGATTGTGATGTCCTCCAAGCCGACGGCGGCACACGCACCGCCAGCATCACCGGCGGCATGATTGCGTTGGTCGATGCATTGAATGCGGTTAAGAAAACGTTGCCAGACCCCAAAACCTTCCCGCTTCGTGATACGGTTGCCGCGATCAGCGTTGGCATCGTTGACGGGGTTGCGGTTTCGGATTTGGACTATCCCATGGACTTCGCCGCCGCAGTTGACATGAATGTCGTCATGACCGGCAAGGGACAGTTTGTGGAAATTCAAGGCACCGGAGAAGAATCGACGTTCTCAGAAAAGGAGCTTGCCGCGTTGCTGAAGTTAGCCAAAGGTAGCATCAAGGAATTGGTCCAGCTCCAAGCCAAAGCAATCGGCAAACGCTGGCCCTTTTTAAAATAGCCAGCAACGGCCAGCTCATTGAGCCAAGATTTGAGCAACGTTTGCGTTCATTTGCCCGCGCGTGTAAACCGCTGTGAACCCCGCCGTTTTTGCCGCATCGATTAGATCGACGTAAACGTGTTGGGCATAACCGACCACCGGAGCGGCTGCGTTTTCGCCGGCCGAAACGAGGGCCCCAAAACCATCTGGTTCGAGCCCCGGCGTTTGCAAATCGACTAAGATTTTCTCACAACCGCCAGCTGCTAAATTTTCGATTAACTTGTCGGCGTTGGGTACGATGGTCAGTTCGATGGACTGGCTGTTTGCCACCGATCGGACATTGGACGCCAACATCAGGTCTTTTGTTAAATAAAGAATCATCGTCGCTTTCGAAGGCTGCGCGTAAAAAAGTCAGACGCATTCTAACACGCGACTGACCGTTGCAGAGTTGGGTTGGGAAAAGCTAAAAAGATCAGTTCCAACGGTTTAGTAATCGAGCAGCCGTCGATTGTTGGGCGACTTTGGGGATCAACACAGGGATCGGTTGCACATCACAAGTAATTTTCGCTTTGACCAAAGAAGGCAAAACATAGGGTTGGTAACCGGGCCGGAGATTGGGCATCGTTTGAGGTTTGCCGCGATACTTTCGGATCGTTTCGGCGACCGCCGGGTTTTGGACGCGCGTGCCACCTTCGTCGCGGGCCACCCAATCGTAACTTCCAATGCAAACATAACTTTCACAGCGGTCGTGAAATTCGTAAGCCTCGACTCCTAATTTTCGAAATTCGACGGTAAGGATGTGTGCTTTTTTCGCGGCCTCTACCAATTTGTTTTCACGCAGCGATTCTTTGTTTTTTTTCATCAGGTTGAATTCGCGTGTTTTAGCTTCAATCGTGCCGATGTCGAAGGATGATTCGCCTTGAAAAGATGCCACCCGAACCGAGTATAAACCCGGATTCTTTAACAAACTGTATTTGACACCTTTGTTCATCTTGAGCACGAATTTATCGACGGTCTCTTTTTCAAAGTACTCATCGGGAAGCATCGGATTAGCCATTAAAAAGGCGGCCCCTAAAACACTTTTTTTTCCGACGATCTGCTGAGAATTTTCTTGCGGTTGATGCCGCCATTGGCGAATGCGTTCGGCGGATAAACCAGATTGCTCTGCTCCGGTTAAAGAGGCGTCGATCGAATCACTATTAAGTGTTTTGATCTTCTTCAACATTCTCTGGGCTCGGGCGTCTTCGATGGCGGGGAAGTCGCCGACCAAAACTGCGAACTCTTCATAACGAGAATCCGTTGCAGGTTTCATCTTGGTCTGAACCACATGATGCGCTGAATCTGAATTTTCGTCGATTGACCAAGTCGGAATAGCACTGTTGATCAATCGTTCGGTGTGATCGAAAACCTGCTGGTAGACATACGCCTTCATTCCGTGCCTGCGACGGAGTTCGTTGGCCAAATTTTCAGCCTTTCGTTCTCCGGCGTCACCGGAAAACGAAGCACACATCACCAGCCAAGGACCGCTACGCTCGTCAAGCTTGAAGCTGCCGTCGTGTTCAACACGTCGTTGGGCTTGCGACTTGTTACTACGAAAGGGGAACCGCAATTGGCCAAAGGTGGGTTCGCCAACGATGGCGAAGGCCATTACCGCTGCCATGATCAATGGGATTTGCTTGCTCATGTTTGCTCCAGATTTCGATCAGTTCGATTGATCCGACGAAGGCCTGCATACGGGGCAGGTTACGGATGGGGGACGGTATCAAGATCGACAACGCGCATCCATATGGATCTGGGGAAAATCTCCTCGAATCCGAAAAAGTGCTTATGTCCCAGCCCGCAAGGACCGGGCCGTTGAGGAGCTCAAAATCGATCGATCCATTTAATTTAAGGGAAATTTCGGCCCATTTGCAAAGAAAGGGGTTGATTCCATCATTGCGTGCCTTATTGTAGCGTTAACGCAGGTGAAGCCGCCGCAATTTCGTCCCCCCTACATCCACTTAATCAAGATTTCTTGATTTTTTCCGTAGTCTCTTCCATCATGCCGCGGCAACAAAATAAGCCCCATCAAGCATTCTAAAGTGTGGGTCTTTCTATTATCTTATCCGTTACCCAAAAACAATCGAGTCAATCAGATGCAGTACAGTTTCCGTTTAGCCGAATTATTAGGTCACGTTCCTGATCCACGGAAGCGTCCCGGAACCATTAAAGCTATCGTAGAGTACACGGGTTTGGACCGGCACCAAGTCGCGGCGTTACTCAAAAACGAGGTGAAGTATATTCCGCTCAAAGCGCTTTCGCGGCTTTGTGATTTCTTGATTGAACATGGTCATGCGACAGCCGAACAATTGCCGGGAGCTTTGTTCGCTGTTGAACCGGAAAATTTTTGGGAATTGTTAGCCAGAAGAAAGCGTCTGGAAATGTGCGTCGGTGTCCGAAAGGATGTCTCTCCAGAGAACCCCGATGTTTCTTACGTCGTGGCCTCAGATTCGGTTTTACTGGGCGAACTGCTCAATGGCGTGACTACCCTTGGAGGAACGGCGAAACTGCGTAAAACCGATGGCAATATGGCCACGATCACTTCGGATAACTTGCCCCAACCGGAACATCTAAAACAGTCGTTAGTCTGGAGCCCCGGACAGGCCGAAGCATCGGAAGTGTCACGGCGCGCCCGGAACGTCTACGATGGTTTTTCTGATTCAAAAGGCGACAAAGCGCTCGTCGGTATCGGGTCGACCAAAAGTAACCCGGTCGTCGAAATTGTGCTCGCACGAGCCTTTAACTGCGAACCCTTCGCCAGCCAAGACAGTCTCGAAACTTCTGCCGAACGTGCTGTTCCGTTCTTTTTGCGGTACCGTGATGACGATCCTCATCCCGCCTCCTGCATTTCCGGATTAAATCTCAGCAAAGAAGACGCTTCTTTAAAAGCCGGCATCTATTACGAAGACGCCAACGGTAAATGGATTCGTTGTGGTAGCGACAAAGCGCGCGAAGAAGTTGCGTTCGTTTTCTATGTCCACCGCGAATCTCAAGGACGCTTGGAAATGGTGCTCGGCGGGTTCTCCGGCCGGGCGACTCGTCTGCTGGCACGTGCTCTGGCTACCCGCGCGGAAGATTTTTGGCCGCCCGTTTACGACGCCCAAGGCCTACAAATCGGTGCCTACATCGTTCAATTCCAAATGCCAGCAGGCAAAAAAGAAGTCGACATCCTCCGCACCGATCTGGTTGCCACCGCCGAGGTCACCTCGATTCCGGCCGAATCGATTGCCCGCCGCCTAGAAAAACGAACCGGATAACCCCAACTCCATGCTGGTTGCGCCGGGCAGCGGGTTTCTCCATGCAGGCAGCTCTGGACTGAAAAGAAGACTGGCACGACGGATCGCGATAGGGTGTCGATAATCCATCGGCACCAATGACCGGTGCGGGAACCCCGTGCCTCTCAGGCACGATAGAATTTACCAATCTCCAAAGCATCGCTTGATTGAGCGATGCTTTGTGCATTCATAATGGCATAGCATTGGTTGGAATAACCACCTCTGCGATTTCACCCCTATCGCTCGTTAGGGTTGTCACGATTGGCTGGCGCGTGTTTTGCGTATGATCAACTATTTGTAATAGGCTGTTGCTGTTGCTGCGTTGAGATGTCGATGAATCGCTAAAGAACGTGAATTTAAGTCACTACTTTGGTTTCAAGAATCGGCGGAGGCAACGTGTCACAAGACGTTAACGTAGTAGCACTGGTGAAGGGGGAAGAACGATATATTTTCCTCTTCAATGATCAACGCAAAAGTGAACTGCTGCGGACGTTGGGTAAATATGCCTCCAACAGCGAGCTAGATTTCTCTTGGTACGATGCGGCGGTGCTCAGTCAAAAAGTCCGCAAGGCCACCCAGAAGCCGCCGGCACCGGTCGAATTCCCGAAGCTGGATTATCCCAGCCTGGGCCGAAGTGAGTTTTCTGAATTTGAAGATTTCCACGGCGAAGACCCCAGTTGGTAGTATGCAAGAAACTTCAGCTCGTTTTCTGCGATACCTAAAGATCGAACGAAATTCGTCCGACTACACGATCAAATCGTATCGTGAGGATCTCGAAATTTTGATCGAGTACTTTCAAGACACGATCGGCCGCGTTCCAACTCCGGGTGAACTCACGCCCCAAGACCTTCGAACCTACGTCGCAGCCCTCCACCAAGCCGGTTACGCGAAGTCCTCCGTTTCCCGGCGGTTGGCGTCACTGCGTAGTTTCTTTCGTTTCGCCCAACGTGAGGGCCTTTGCGATTCCAACCCTGCCAAACCGCTTCGCAATCCGCGCCGCGAACGAAAGCTGCCTCACTTCCTCACCACCGCCGAAGTCGGCAAACTATTGCTGGCCCCTGATACTTCCGGCCCCATGGGGAACCGTGATCGCGCGATCTTCGAAACGCTATACTCTGCCGGTCTGCGCGTCAGCGAACTGGTTGGAATCAATTTGAATGATCTTGATTTAGAAGATGGTTTGGTCCGCGTCCGCGGGAAAGGCAAACGCGAACGCCTTGCGCCGCTGGGAAGTTTCGCCGTTAAAGCCATCGTACAATGGATGGGCAACCGCGTACCTGCCGATCAACAGCGTCCCGGCGATAACGGCGACCCGCTGTTTTTAAACAAGTTCGGAAAACGACTAACCACTCGCAGCATCGGAAGAATGCTGGAAAAATACCTGAAGCTCACCGGATTAGATTCGCGCACTTCACCACACACGATCCGGCACAGTTTTGCCACCCATCTACTCAACGGCGGCGCCGACATCCGCAGCGTCCAAGAATTGCTAGGCCACAAATCGCTCGTAACCACTCAAATCTATACCCACGTCAGTACCGCCGGACTGCGCGAAGCTTACCAACAAGCCCATCCACGCGCTCACCGTCAATCCTGACGCGCGATCTTTCTGAAATTCTGGCGGGTTCATTGCAGCCCACTGCCTCCGCCAAAGCCACCATTGTTGGTTCTTGAGAGAACTTAGTGGCTTCGAACCAGCCTATGGCTTGTTAGTTCTTATGAATGAATTGGGGATGCTCCAAAGCAAACAACTTGGAATTCTGGCGCATCCCACCCGCGCCCCCACCTTTAGATTCCGGAAAGAGGCTCCTTATTCGGTTGCCCTTGCTTTAGCCACGATCGCAATTGGGGGCCGACTTCAAAATCAGGGGCTTTTTCAGTTATCGTCCTCAGGCAAACGTCGCGCCGTTCTCTTCGCACACCGTTTGCACAACGCGCCCCATGGCTGTCGCCATCGCTGCGGCGTTACGATCAAGATGAACTGATTGCTGGCCGCGCTGCGATAATCGCTCTCTGAGATTAACATCCCCAACCAAGCGCTCTGCCGCGTCGGCCCATGATTTTTGGGATCCTGGCAATGTCAAAATCCCTCCGCCAGTCGATTCCAGCATCTCGACAAACGCGCCGTGGGCCGGCGCAATCACTGGCGCTCCGGCGGCCATCGCTTCGAGTGCATAGAGCCCCTTGGGTTCCAGAAACTCTGTCGGGACTGAAAACACGTCTAATGATCTCAGAAAGTTTAATTTCTCTCCCCGTTCCAATGCCCCTAAGTTTTCGTAATCGTTTTCTAACCCAGCGGCGGCGAGTTTTTCCCACTGCTGCTGTTGGTATGACTGCCACTGTGGACTTTGCCAGCCTGCGATCTTCAATTTCACGTGCGCCGTGTCGGGCCGTCGTTTCAGTTCGATGAAACCATCAACCAAATGGTGTAAGCCTTTCTCGGGCGACAGTCGCGCGAGAAAACCGATGTTAAATTCCGCGCGCCCCGTTTCATCCCGCACTTCCAACGAAGGATAAAATTGATCGACATCCAACCCCAGCGGCGTGACGTGGAATTTATCGGGGGAAATCGAAAAGTAGTTCGCCATGTAGTCACGGTAAAACTCCGAATGCAACACAAAGGCATCAACAAATTCCGCATGCGATTTAATCAGTTCGACACAACGTTGTTTATATTTTGGCAACAGGCTGTCAAGAAAAACATCATCGCCTTGCAGCGTCACGATCACCGGCACCTTCAACTGCCGCTTGAGTTCTGGGATACACCCGCCAATGAGGGCGTTGGTGAAAATCAAGACATCCGGTTGCGCCAGCTTCAGCCATTTCACCATCTGGAAGACTTCCTTACGCTGATTTCCCACCGTCCCGCGCAGCATGGAAACCGCTAATCCTCCCAAGGTTTTCGGATCGGCATTGAGTGCTTTGGCGGTGACGCGCCGAAGCAATTTTGGATTATCCAAAAAACGATCCAACACCGCCGGCAAGTAACGCAGCAACGGTACTTTCTGTTGCAGAAACACGTTGACGCCGCCAAACAACACATGGTCAACGCTGACGTCCGTTTCATCGGTACGAATCGGCGTGTACGTGGCAACCAGTTCGATGTCCCACCCAGCACGTTTCATCGCGGCGGCCAAAGCATTGTCGTGCATACAACTGCCGCAGAACATCCCGCCAGCCCCTGCGGTCAGATAGACAATTTTGGCGGGTGACTGCTGCATGGCTTGATTACGACGGTGTGGCGGGATTGGGTGACTTCAATTGAGCAACATCGCAGCATGTTCTTTTTCGCATCCCGAGATAATCGATTGGCAAACGACATCGACTTCTTTCCCGGTCAAGGTCGAATCACCCGAACGGAGCGTCACCGACAGCAAGATGCGTTTCTTGGTTTTGCCATCTTTGGTTTCGTCGCGAAAGACTTCTCGGAAATCAACCGCTTCAAGCAACATGCCACCGGTCTTGCGAACCGTCCGCTCCAGCGCGTCCCAAGGAACTGAATTTTCGACGATAAAGTTAAAATCACGCGACACCGACTGAAACGCGCTTTGGTTTTCATGTTGTGCAATCGCGACCATACTGTCTTCTAACAATTGGAAATCCAGTTCAACCACTACCGCGTCCGAACGCAAGCGGAACAATTTCTTCGCCGCCTGCGAAGCGCGTCCGATCCAACCTAAAGTAGCACCACCGATCACCCATTGACCGGATCGGTCGGGATCCAATAAACCATGTTCGGTGGCCTCCAAAGTCAGCTGCGTTTGTGGGGAAAGTGATCCGACGATCGTTTCGACGATTCCCTTAACAAAGAAGAAGTCGCGCCCAGAAACCAATCCAACTTTCAAGGGTTGGTTGGGAATCGGCTGTCCTTGGGTTGGCAGATAAACCTTCGCCGTTTCAAACAGTTCAATGTCGGAGTTGGATCGGAACTCGTTGATTCGGTACGCCTCTAGAAGACTCGGCACCAACGATCGACGTAGCAAATCAACCGCCCCGATATTATGAGACGCCTTTTCCAGCACCCCCAACATCGGCTGGCTGCTTTTCAGGGGGGGATGATCGGTCCAAGGGCTGAACGCTTTGGACCAGGGTTCGGGAACGAGGCTGGGCGTCATCGCTTCATCAAACCCCGCCGCCAGTAAAACACTTTGCACTCGGTCAAGGGCCCGGTCTGATTTGGGGCGATACGACGCCGCCATCGGCACCGAAGCATCATCAGGGACTTTGTCAAATCCGTAGATGCGGCCCACCTCTTCAACCAAATCGGCTTCTCGGGTGAGGTCTTTTCGCCATGATGGCGCTTCGACAACAACCGCATCGTCCTGAATCGTTTGAATGTTCAGACCAAGGTCAGACAAAATTTTATTGGTCGCACTGGTGGGGATTTCGATTCCCAACAAACGTTCCAGCTGTCCATACCGAAGCGTCAGCACCGGCGGTTGGGGCGGTCGTTGACCGACGTCAACACACCCGTCTACCAGCGTGCCACCGGCAATTTCCAAAATCAGTTCGCAACATCGGCGGCTGGCCCAATCGAGCATCTGCGAATCGATGTTACGTTCAAATCGAAACGAAGACGGGCTTTGCAACGTCAATCGGCGCGCCGTTCGGCGTACTGAAAGCTGATCAAAATAGGCCGCTTCGATCAGCACCTCGGTGGTGCTGTCGGTCACTTCGGAGTCGGTTCCGCCCATCACGCCGCCGATCGCAGCAGCATCGTTCGCATCAGCGACCACGCACATGTCGGCGTCTAAGGAATACGTTTTGTGATCGATCGCCACAAAGGATTCGTCTTTTTTGGCATCTCGAACAATGATCTTGCCACCAGAAATTTTTGCAAAATCAAACGCGTGAAGCGGTTGACCGATTTCGAACATCACATAGTTGGTTGCATCCACAACGTTATTGATTGAATCCACGCCGATCGTGGCCAGCCGATCTTTCAACCAATCTGGCGACGGCCCGATTTTGACGCCCTGAATTAGGCGCGCGGTGTAGCGAAAGCAGTTCTTCGATTTGATCTCGACGCTGCAAAGATCGTCAATCAATTTCCCGCCTGCGGGGGGTTGGGGGAATTGGAGCTTCATCGGCGTATCGTACAGCACACTGATTTCACGCGCCACACCGATATGTCCCAAGCAATCCGGACGGTTGCTGGTCACTTCAAGATCGATCGCTTTATCCGCCCCCACGATTTCGGTGCCTTCGTGGTTCAGCCCTGACATCGTCAGCCGATCCACAAGATCGTCGTGATCCATTTTCAGATCGACGTAGTCGGTTAACCAATCCCAAGAAACGATCATCGCTATTACTCTATTTATTTAAGTTTGTTTCAATCGTAACGCCAATTTTAAAACTGGCGTAAAAACCGCACGTCGTTGGTAAACAGGTATCGAATATCAGTGATCTGGTGCCGGATCATACACAATCGTTCGATCCCTAAACCAAACGCAAATCCGGAATACTTTTCGGGATCGTAGCCGACCGATTTCAATACGTTGGGATCAACGATTCCTGCGCCGCCGAATTCGACCCATTTCCCGTCCCAGTAGTAATCCGCCTCGACGCTTGGTTCGGTAAACGGAAAGAAGGACGGGCGAATGCGAATCGGCACTTCATCGCCCAGATAGCTGGTGGCAAATAGTTTCAGCACCGTTTTCAGGTCTGCCAGCGTTACGCTTTTGTCAATCATCAGCCCTTCGATCTGATGAAACATCGGGTAGTGCGACCAGTCTGCGGTGTCTGGACGGTAGACGCGTCCCAAGGAAACCATGCGAATCGGAGGATCAATGCGCTCCATTTCCCGGATCTGGACGGTGCTGGTTTGAGAACGCATCAGCGTCGGGTTGTCTTCTTCACCGGCAGCGACCGCACCAGAATGTTTGCCTGCGACCGAAAGATAAAAATTGTCCAACGGGTCTCTTGCCGGATGCGACATCGGGATATTGAGGGCTTGGAAGTTGTGGTAGTCATCTTCCACTTCGGGCCCCTGAGCCGGTGTAAACCCTAACCGCCCCATGATGTCTTTAAGTTCGTTGATGGTTTGGGTAATCGGGTGCAATTTCCCCATCCGAAATTTCGTTCCGGGCAACGTCGCGTCGAACTTCGGGTCGCGGACCACTTTGTCTTGGTCGCCTAACAGGCGTTTTTTGGCTTCGTCAAACGCCTGCTGAATGGCCTGCTTGGTCGCGTTAAGCGATTTTCCAGCGGCCGGTTTTTCTGAATTTTCGATCCCCGCAAGATCTTTTTGAATCAGTTTCAAACGCCCTTTTTTTGCTCCTAAAAATTCGACGCGCGATTCGTCCAACTGGTCCGCGTCACTGGCCTGAGCGAAGCTGTTTTGAGCTTCTTCGGTCAGCAATTCTAAAGTTTGGACAAATTTGGCTAATGGCATGGCAGGAGGCGACATGGCGGAGCAAGTTTTTTAGGGCCAAAGAAACAAAATAGTGAAAATCCGAGGGTGACAACTCGATAGGTCCAAAAACCTGAATTCAAAAACGAAAACGGGAAAGGCGAACCTTTCCCATTAATTATATCAAATTCGGTCAGAAGCTCTAAGCCGCCAGGGCTTTCTTCGCGGCTTCTACGATCTGGTCAAATGCCGCAGGATCGGTAATCGCAATTTCGGACAACGACTTTCGATCCAATTCGATTTTCGCTTTAAGCAGGCCATTGATGAACTGGCTGTAGTTGATTCCGCGCAGACGGCACGCCGCATTGATACGTGTGATCCAAAGCCGTCGGTAGGTTCGTTTTTTGACTCGCCGATCACGGAAGGCGAAAACACCGGCGCGGATCAGAGTTTCTTTTACCGTTCGCAGTAGACGGCCACGACCACCGCGATATCCCTTGGCTCGTTTAAATAACTTACGCTTCGCCTTTGTTCTGGCAGCACCTTTTGTTGTACGCATCGATTCTTTCTTTCGTTTCGCCTCGAAGAAGGCCCCCGGCAAGATCTGCCAGAAGTTGGTCGCCTTTCAAGAGCAATCTCATTCTCCCCACACAACCGCGCGGGAAATAACTTCGTGATTTGGCTAGTAACTGTACTTGTTTAACGCTTTGGTAACCGATTTTACCATGCACTCAGCCAACAAACGTGTTCCACGCAGGTTGCGTTTCCGTTTTTGGCTGACACGCACGTTGCGGTGACTAGTGCCCGAAGCACGGTGCTTGAGTTTTCCGGTGGCAGTAAGGCGAAACCGTTTTTTGGTTGCCTTATGCGTTTTCATTTTATGCGACATGGCCGTCGTGGTCTTTCCAATGAAGTTGCTGATATCTAAACATAGCGCCGCGCGGTGCAGATGCTGTTCAAATTAGAATCGAGGATTTTAGAGAGATTGTGCAGCTTTTTAAAGGTCTTTTCGTAGCTTATCTGTAAATCAATCGATTTTGCTGCGATCAGCGGCCAGAGAAATTATCCAGTTCCCTCTAAAGGGGATTTCGGAAGCAAAAACGTACATTTGGGCGAAAGAGTTGCCCGGCACCACCGTAGCCGCCTGCTGGGCCTTTCCTACCCTCAACGAATGTCCTTGGTGGTATGACCGCTTAATTTGGGGCCGCGATTCGCCAGAATTCGGGCCAGTCCCAGAGAGCCAAGCCTTTCGCCCCGTCAGTGGGTCGATCTGAACTACCTTGGTTTTTAGCGCCAACAAACCAAGAGCAAGTACCGCCAGTATCCAGCACGAGGTTTAAAACGGAAACAGATAACCGATTGCCTTCGGGAGAGTGGAACGGATTTTCCCTTGAGGACCGCTCCCAACGCGCTTGGATATATCTCTATCCAAGCTTTCAAGGTGGGCAAATCAACGGGGAGGGCACGGACTATATCGGCCCCCGGACCGCCAGCGGGCGCTATGATGTCGACGGTGACACCTGTTGGTGGGGCAAAAATCATGTCGGGAGACACTACGTAAAACACCGCGGCTAAAACACCGCGGCTAAATCACAGACAAAGGCATCGTTGGAAATTGGACGATCGTCAGCTCCGGCACCTCTCACATCTGGCTCCGAAACCGTGGCGAAATCAACGAACTATAGCTCAACCAGAACTTAGGATCGCGGGATTGGTAAGTTCAGAGCTTTCGATCCAACGATTTTCTTTCGTTCAACCGTTAACCGACAGAAGTGCGTGTTTGCGAACGGAAAAACCACACGTCTAACGGCTGAACATAAAAGATTGGCGGCAAACGGGGCGTCGGCTAAATCCCGAAGTTGTTTTTCCCATGTTCCTCTTTCGTGCGTTCGTTGTTTTCGGTTTCTTTTTCGCGCGTTGCTCAGCAGCCTCTGCCGCGCTGAACATTGCATTTGGGCCAAAGAACACGTTCGACCTGAACGACAGTCTGTTAGCAATACAGTAACACGCGGTGCTACTGGAGCATCGAGCACCGTTTGACAACTGCGCAAAACACCCCGGACGGCGCACATCGTCAAAAGCACCGCGAGCGGCCACGCCACCTTTATAGATCGACGCAGATGTCATCACCAAAGTACGCGACACGCACGTTTTTGTATTCGATCACAAAATGGTGCTCAGTGCCTTTGAGAATTTCGATCGTGTTGCCGTGAAACAGCGCGTCATCAACGCTGTAACCACGCAGGTCGATGTGGTCATGCCCGTGGTTGCCATCGATGACAACAACATCACCGGCGTGGATCATGATCGGCAAATGATCGTCGTAACGACGGTTTCGACTGCCTGATACGCGAAGATTCTCCAACGCATTGGCGGGTTGCCGAACCATCATCGGCTGCATTGAAACTGCGGCACCGCCGGAATTACAAATCAAATTGTCAATGGCCGAAAATTTTTGAGAATAATTCATAGTCGCAAAAAACAAAAAGGAGGGAAAAGGGCGGGGGAGAGTAGCTCGTCAACAAGACGCTTTGATTTAAAAAAAACGATGCAGTTCAAAACAAGCTATCGGGAGAAAATGCACGTTACTTAACGCTAACGATATCTAATTTCTCGTTGGTCTGGTTTCATTAAGAAAAGTCTAAAATCTCAAATCGCGAAAATAATAGCTTCTCGAGAGCCAGCGGTCAAAGTTAATCTTCCCCTTACTTGCCGATCTTCGAGGATTTAATTCTCCGAGACCGCAATATCGGTACCCTTGAGGTTCTTTCCCCGGCATCGGTATAATCCAGACTCAACTCGACCGCAAAAATCGCCCCCAACAAAGAAGCTGATGAAAATACACGAATACCAAGGCAAACAGTTATTCAGTCGTTTCGGCGTCAACGTGCTGGAAAATCGAGTCGCTTCCACGCCCGACCAAGCGAAACAGGCTTTCGAAGATCTCGGTGGCTCGGTAGCGGTGGTGAAAGCCCAAATTCACGCTGGCGGTCGTGGGAAAGGGACATTTATCGAAGACCCTTCTCAACGAGGTGTTCTATTAGTCAAATCGGCCCAAGAAGCCCAATCTGCTGCTCAGGCGATGCTGGGCAATCGTTTGGTAACCATCCAAACCGGGCCCGAAGGCAAAAAAGTCAATCAGATAATCGTCGAAGCCGGCTGTGATATCGACCGCGAACTTTACCTCGGGATTGTGTTGGACCGTGCCGTTCAGAAACCCGTCGTAATGTGCTCCCAAGAAGGCGGCGTTGAAATCGAAAAAGTGGCTCATGAGACGCCAGAGAAAATCTTCAAAGAACACTTCGATCCGGCTCAGGGAATCGAAAGTTACCAGATCCGCGCACTTTGTAAGAAATTAGGAATCACGGGAAAATCTGTGTTTGCGGCCGACAAATTCATTAAAGCCCTCTGTCGCCTGTACGTCGACACCGATTGCAGTTTAATGGAGATCAACCCACTGGTAATTACTAAGGCCGGGCAATTGGTGGCATTAGATGCGAAGATCAACTTTGATTCCAACGCGCTCTATCGCCACAAAGACATCGTAGAGATGCGCGATCTCAGCGAAGAAGAAGACTCCGAAGTCAAAGCCGCCGATTCGGGGCTCAGCTACGTGAAGCTGGAAGGCAACATTGGTTGTTTGGTCAACGGTGCGGGGCTTGCAATGAGTACGATGGATATCATTAAGCTCCATGGAGGCGAACCGGCAAACTTCTTAGACGTCGGTGGCGGTGCCAACGCCCAACAGGTAACCGAAGCCTTTCGCATCATTTTGTCAGACAAAAATGTAAAAGCGGTCTTGGTAAACATCTTTGGCGGCATCATGAAGTGTTCCACAATCGCCGAAGCCATCGTGACCGCCGCTAAATCGGTTGGTTTCGACGTCCCCTTGGTCGTCCGCCTTGAAGGCACTGAAGTCGAACAGGGACGCAAGATCCTCGAAGATTCCGATGTCGACCTGATTACCGCCACTGACCTAACCGACGCCGCCGAAAAAGTTGTTGCGACCTTGATTTCTTAACGCTCAGCGGACGATCGCAGTCTGTCGCGCCCTGATGCGGACCCTCGACTTCCATCAGACCTATCGCGACCTCACCCCAACTTCTAAATCAACAAATCAATTATCGGACACATTATTCAATGAGCATCCTCATCAACAAGGATACCAAAGTCATCTGCCAAGGAATCACCGGCAGCGTGGGCGAATTTCACACTCGAGGTTGTCTGGAGTACGGCACCCAAATGGTGGGAGGCGTTACCCCCGGCAAAGGCGGTCAATCGGTCGCCGACCTGCCCGTGTTCGACACCGTCGAAGAAGCCGTGAAACAAACTGGCGCCGACGCAACGATGATTTTTGTCCCTCCGCCGTTCGCGGCCGACGCAATTCTTGAAGCGATCGCGGCCAAAATCCCTGTCATCTGCGCGATCACCGAAGGGATTCCGGTTCTGGACATGGTGCGCGTTTACAAAGCATCCAAAGAAGCTGGCGTTGTGCTGGTCGGCCCCAACTGCCCCGGCGTTATCACCGCCGAAGAATGTAAGATTGGCATCATGCCTGGCTACATCCACCAAAAAGGCAAAGTCGGCATCATGAGCCGATCGGGAACGCTGACCTATGAAGCGGTCTGGCAAACCTCAAGCCTTGGCCTTGGTCAAACCACCTGCGTTGGCCTTGGTGGCGACCCCATCGTGGGCACTTCGTTCATCGACGTACTGCAAATGTTTCAAGAAGACGATGAAACCGAAGCGATCATGATGATCGGCGAAATCGGTGGCACTGCCGAAGAAGAAGCGGCCGCTTACGTCAAAGAAAACATCACCAAACCGGTCGCCGCCTTCATCGCCGGTAAAACAGCACCTCCGGGAAAACGAATGGGCCACGCCGGCGCGATCATCAGCGGTGGCAAAGGAACGGCCGATGAGAAAATGGCTGCCTTAGAAGCCGCCGGCATCGAAGTCGCTCAAAGCCCAGGCGACCTTGGAACCGCGATGAAACGCGCGATCGACAAAGCCTAGTGCAGCGTATTTGACTGTCTCCTCCTCTTTCTCTTTCTCAGCGCGCGGGATTCGCTTTGCGATCCCGGCAAGACGCCTAAATTGGCATTTGACGGAAACCAAAGCAACGCCGCCGTAACACCAGCGGAGTCAGTCGATCTTCAGATCGACTGTATGTCAACCTAAACCGGGTACCGGCCCGGTAAACAAGCGCCTAAGTCGGCGATTTTTCAATTAACGTGTGCTTTGGATGGCTACTGCATCGGTCCACCCCAACGCTCCGTACCGTTGGGCCGACCACGCGCCGCGTTCTTAACAGCCGCTGACCGATCGTGTCGCACTGGCGCGGCCCAAGATCGGCAGCATTGCGATTCGCGCAACGCGGCACATCTATCAGCATATGGGTACACGTTGAAAGTGTTGCTTCGTCGCGCGCGTTCTACCGAGCACGAGACTTTTTTACAGGCCTACCGAACTACGACGATGAAATATCCGGGTTAGCTCTATCAGCTTTCTGGAAGCACAAAAAATGCCCGCACATGCGCTGCCTTGGTTAAGGCAAACGTCACGTGCGGGCAATGCAGCATCGACCTGTTCTACACAAGAACTGTCGTCACAGAATTGGCAGGTTGAAACCTGACGCCGATTCCGTCTTCAATTAGATTCCGTCCTCAATTAGTTAGGCGTTGTCGCGTCAGTCCGCATGAAGTACTCCTCGGCGTCGGTAATTCCATCGCCATCGCGGTCGGAATTGTTTCGGAAAATTCTTTCGTCAAAATCATTGAGTGTTCCTGACCCACGGCGCTCCCAGTAGTCAAACAATCCGTCTCCATCGGAGTCTTGCGGTCGAGTAGAACGTCCACGGGGGTTAAGATCGGACGCTTCAATTCGCCTTCTCATAAAGTCAAGAATTTGTTCTTGTCGCTCTGCAGAAATAGTTCGACGCAGATTCCGAGTTTCGGAAATATCGTTTCGGAGGTCAAAGATCATATTGAGTCGATTTGGCGTTACTAGATTTACGATCTGCCCACGATCTTCGCTTTCACGAGCGGTAGGCGGGTTTACGCTTCCGATTGCTTTGAGTCCATTTCTAAAACGCACGGCGTAACTCGATTGCGCCGAAACGAATAGGGCTCGGCGAAGGGCGGTGTCAAAATCTCCAAAGAAATATGGCAGAATACTGGTCGAATCCAAGCCTTGGTCTCGGCCTTGAGGAGTTTCTAATAAATCAGCAAAAGTTGCAAAGAGATCCATTTGCGAGATCGGCAGGTCGCACTGGGATCGCCGCGGTGTGATATTGCGTCCTCGTGGACCGGCCCAACGGACGATAAACGGCACGCGATGACCGCCTTCGAGGATGCTTCCTTTGCGGCTATTGTAGATCCCCGATGTTTCGTGCCCTACACTGCTGCTGAATCGCAGGCCACCGTTGTCGCTTGTGAAAACAAAGATCGTGTTATTTAATAAACCGTTCCTTCTCAATTCACTGACGATCCTGCCCACCTGCAGATCCATTTCTCGAATCATGTCGAGGTGAGGCGTTTCTTCAACCCCAGCAACACGTTGTCCGAAAAATCGCTCACCGGGTGTGTGAGGAATATGCACCGCTTGGGAAGCAAACTGGAGGTAGAAAGGCCTTCCTGCGCCATTGCGTTGGTGCCGTCGAATGAAATTCACAGCCGCTTGGGTGTAAACTTCACCGGTTTTTGAGGAGTCCCAATAAGGCCATCCAACAACGTTGTTTCTTCCGGTGTCGGGCTCCTGAATTTCGCCCCCAAGCAGGCGATTTTCGACAAAGTCATCGTCGAACACAACGGCCCGATTGGTGTTGGCTTGCTGCCAACGCCAGCGCCCTCCCCCGAATCGCAGCCGTGAAATTGGCCGGTTGTTCTCGAAGTAAATGTAAGGAGTTGATTGAATACCATCGTGAGAGATAAACGAGTAATCAAACCCAAGGTCATTGACACTGCTTCGAAGTCCTCTCATCCAATCGACAAATTGAAACCCAGGATTTCTCTCATTCGCAGTACGGAAATCCTGAGATCGATATGGGCTACCGTCAGAAGTAGAAAAACCACCACCTAAGTGGACCTTGCCCACGTAGCCCGTGTTGTAGTTTGCGTCTTCAAGAATGTTGGCGATCGTGCGCTGACCAGGCAGGACTTGGAACGAGCCTTGGGCTTGAAATTGCCCCGTGAAAAAACGTCCTCGTGCAGGAAGATTACCCGTCAAAAGACTGTAACGCGACGGAGCACATAGCCCGGCAGCACTATGGGCATCTGTGAAAATCATTCCTTCGTTGGCCAGCGCGTCCACATTGGGCGTGCTGCTGAGAGTGGTTGTGCCTCCCCGGTTTCGGTACGCCGTGATATCGCCGATACCAACATCGTCCGCATAAAAGATGACAATGTTAGGGGGGGCTTGGGCCGACGTAGTACCAACGCTGAACAACGCGCCGACTGCCAAGAGGGAAGAAAGAAACTTAAATTTACGAAACAGAGTCATGCTTTGTACACCGTGAAAAGAACGAAAAATAGAAAGGTAGTCTGGCGATGTGGATCGAAGTTCGTCGGGAAATGGTTCGGCTTTTTGGTGACAAACCTTCACCGACAAAAGCAGCGTCTCAATTCCTCGACGTTTTCGTCATCTGTGCGGAGAGGCATCGTAGTTTAATGGGATTCTTTTTTTCAGGGGGAAACAGGATCACGAAGAAAAATATCACTAGTTTTCGTACTTCCCTCAAACCCCCAAAATCGTGGAGGAAAAGCGGCGTTCCCGCGACGTTCTTCTGGCGACATAATGGCGTCATTTCGTCGCCATTTCGTCGCCAACGAAGCTCAATTAGCCATTGCGTGTCCTGCAATTGCGGTTTGGCGATCTCAGCAAAAGTCAGCCGATGGTCGCTTTGGTGGATATTGCTGGCAGGCGGAGCAGAATGGATCTCACTGCTGCCGATCTAAACATCCGCGGAATGCACCGGAGCCAATCACGATAACCAGTAAGCACATGGTGCGTTATTTGGAGCTAATTAAAACGTACTTGTAAAATTTTCAAACCCCGTAGGATTTGGTAATGCGAAGCCGTCTGTAGACTGCGGTTGCAGCAGGGAGTTGTAAACTGCTAGGGTTCCCGGGGAAGGGAGCAACCGATTCTTGGATCGAATCGGGAGAATGAGTCGCAAAAACAAGGACGATCGGATGCAAGACTGCGAATTTCAAAAGTGTGCCAAAAGGACTTTTTATATCGCGCTAATCTATATCGCGTGCATCGCAATGGCCTTCGGCGGCCCTGCAACCTGTATTTCAACAGTGGTGGCTCAATCGAACAGTCACAACCAACCCGGCCAATCAGAGCGCCAATCAGAGCGCCAGTTCGGGCGGCCGCAATTTGGCAATCCAACGGCAGAACCGGCCGCAAAACAGCCTTGGAAATTTGAAGGCCGTTTGCATTTGCAGCAGGGCAGCACCGAAGGCTATATCGTGCTGCAAGTCGACCTGGCACCGGGCCACTACATCTATTCGGTTTCTCCAGAAGGCTCCCCGGCACCAACAAGAATCGAGGTCGTTCCTTCGCCCAACGTTAAAACAGCCGACAGTTTTTCGCCCGATCAACCTCCATTGGTCATCGAAAACGATCCCGTGTTCGAGCGCCGAATCGAAAAACACGTCGATCGAGTTCAGTTTTTTGTTCCTTGTCAGCTTGACCCTAACGCGGATTATAAGGTCGCCGGACTGCCGGTGATCGAATTCAATGGCCAAGTTTGTTCGAAAGATGGGGTTTGCATTCCTGTTCGTAAGCAACGAATCGAGGTGAACTTTGCGGGATATTTTCAACAAGAATCTGGCGGACAGACCAAGACAATGCCCAGCAGCGGTGGTGTTAGAATCTCGGCACAAGCAACCGCGGCAGGGATTACCGGAAATCCAGCGCGCTAATTCAGTGACGTTGGGGAGGTGCGTAAAACCAGCCTCAAAGGTGAAGGGGCGAATGGTTTGCCAAGTTTAAATGCTCGGGTCTCTGGATTCGCCAGAGCACAGGCCCGGCGCAGAAAACCCGAGCCAGTGCCCAAACCGCTGAGCCAACCCAATTTTTAATGCCCCGAAAACCAATCGGTTGAGGGGGCTTAACATCGAAGCGAGCATTCCACACGAAAACACATCGACTGACGTTTTAAGGGCCAGTGTGCAAAACCAGTAAAAAATCGAATCAAGTCAATCACGAGCAGACTTTTGTCGATTTTAAGAGCAGGTTTGGCCTATAATCTTCGCCAATCGTTTAATGATAATTGCTGGCAGATTTCGGCGTAGCCCCTTGGGGCGGTGAATGGCGTTTCTTAATTTATCGTTGATGGTTATCGTTGGGGGGGAGTGTTGGAAGATGCTGGTTTCCCCCTCCGTAAATTTTGCGCTTTTAATTTACTAAAAATCGAAATTCAAATGCGTCCTATGTCGTTTAAAAAAACATTCAGAGCCATCGGGCTGATCATGGCGACGATCGTCGCCGCGCTGCTGTTGACTCAGTGCCACGCTCAAACGCCGACGTTTAAAAAGCCCACGTTCGGCAACGCTCCGAACTTCGGAAAAAAGGCGGTTCCGGCAAAATCAGCGGCTCCGGTGTTTTCAGCCACCGCTGGCTTTAAGACTCATGGTGACGGCAGTGCCGGAACCTTAGAAGTGCGCTGTACCATCCCCGCTGGCTCTCACCTGTTTTCGGTGACTCAGCCGAAGGCTGTGCCCGGTCCGCTGAGAACACGCATTGCTGTCGATGACTCCGATGCGTTCGAGTTGACCGGCAAATTCCAGCCCGACAAAGACCCGCATTTGAAAAACGTCCCCGGTCAGAAAGTCAAATCTGAAGAACACGAGGGCAAGGTCGTGTTTTCGGCGCCGATTAAATTTGCCACCGGTGTCGTCGCACGTGACTTGACGATCAAAGTGAAACTTAACGGTCAGGTCTGCAGCGACACAGGCAGCTGCATCCAAGTCAAAGAGTCCGTCGTTGCACGTTTTGAAGGTAATTTAGAATCAATTCCTGTCGGTGCGAAGTTTTCACCAAGCGGTCAACATCTGTTATTGAGCGGGCGGATTACCAAAATTGCCAAAGGTGAGTTCTCCGACACGCCGGTACAACCGGGGGATAAAATTCGGATCGAACTGACTGCCGAACCACAAGACGGTTACCACATTTACGCCCACACCACGGATTTGAAAAAAAGCGGATTAGCGACGTTTTTGGCGATCAAGCGAATGGGTGGGTGGAGTTTTTCGGGGCCCAGTACAGACGATTTCCCTATCTTCGAAGATTCCGCTGGGGGGATTCTGAAATACTACCAAACGCCTGTGACGTGGTATTATGAAACGGTGATTCCACGGAGTTTTGATGGGGCATCGAACTTCCTTTCGGGCGTGATGGGCGTACAGACTTGTACTCATGAAACCTGCGATGCTCCGGCGTCGGTGGATTGGAAGGCGGAAATTCCAATCGGCAAAACGCTGAACGGGGTCGCCATCTATTTCAGTGATGCAGGAAGTATTAAAGTTGCCAAAGAAGCCGTCCTCGCCGAAGCAGAACTGCGCGGCAACGACTTAAAAAATATCGACTCATCAGCACCTTCGGATGCCGGAGAATGGGCAGGAGCTTCGCTGGCGACGGTGTTGCCGCTGGCGTTTGTGGCTGGATTCATTCTGAATTTTATGCCTTGCGTGCTGCCAGTGATTGGGCTGAAGGTTATGTCGTTCGTCCATCAAGCCGGCCAAAACCCCCGCCAAATTTTCTTGCTTAACGCGATGTTCTGCTTGGGGATGGTTTCTGTTTTCATGGTGCTGGCGTTTTTTGCCGTGCAGTCTGGGTTAGGTTGGGGGCAACAATTCGAGGGACTGACTTTCAAGATCATCATGATTGCTGTGGTGGTCGTCTTCGGGCTCAGTTTCTTCGGAGTGTGGGAGATACCACTGCCTGGTTTTGGTAGCGGCGGTGGCGGGATCGAACAAAAAGAAGGGCTCACCGGGGCGTTTGCCAAAGGTATCTTGACGACGCTGTTGGCCACGCCGTGTAGTGGCCCAATGCTGATACCAGCGATCGTTTGGGCCATCGCACAACCGGCGATGGTGACCTACCTAGTGTTTTTAGCGCTAGGGTTGGGAATGGGGGCACCCTATTTAGTCATTGGCGTTTATCCGAAGCTTGTTAGCCGCCTGCCCAAACCGGGGCCTTGGATGGAAACATTCAAAAAGATCATGGGGTTTATCATGATGGGCACCGCGGTTTTTCTCATCGGAGCGATCGAGCATAAACTGATGGTGCCTGTGTTGTCGATGTTGCTGATTTTGGCATTCGCATGCTGGTGGATGGGGCGGACTTCGTTGGCCGCGCCACTCTCGGAGCGCGTTAAGTCGTGGGCCGTAAGCGCCGCGATCGGGGCGTTCGCCATTTGGTTCAGTTTCTTCTTCCTGCTCTCGCAGCACGAACTGGATTACCAGACCTTCACCCGCATCACGTTGGAGGAACATTTAGAAGAAGGGCGGACGGTGTTTGTGGACTTCACCGCAGACTGGTGAGCGACGTGTAAAACAACAGAGCGGTTCGCTCTGAACACAAAACCGACTAAAACATTTTTCGAATCTAACAACATCGTTATTTTGAAAGCCGACAAATCTAATCCAGCACCCGAGGTTGATGAACTGCTGAATGAACTTGGCAATACGACCGCCGCAATTCCCTACTTCGGATTGTTCCAGCCCGGCCAAGAGCCTATTCATTTTGACGGGGCCTATGTGACGCCCCAATCGTTCCTTGACCAAATTGGGGCCGATCAGCTTTCGGAAACGTGGGGGAAGTCAAAACAAGTTTTGGTTGACCACCTGAACCCTTCACAACCCCGACGCGTTTCGCGATTGCCCAAGGCGGCGACCAATTAAGAAACCCGTTTAACGGTTGTGTTTAACGGTTGTAAAACTGTCTGGCGGTCTTGCGATCGAGGCCGGCACGATCTCCCCGATATGTCCGCAACCGGGGAATGGGAGGGGCCAGCAGGGGGGACGCGATTGACCGGCACGCGATTGACCGGTACTACGCCGTTGTGATGCCCCTTCTAAGACCTCTGAATCTCGTACGCGCGACCCACGGTGGTCCAGTTTTAGCGACAACCTATCTGCCAGAGCTGCGAAACAGCGGTTTTTCGCCAGATGTCCCGTTGCGTGACGCGCGGAGCGGTAAAATTCTAAAAAGCGGTAATCTTTTCTCGGAATGCCGACTCGTTTGAGCCCTCTTGGGAGCCACCGTACCGGAGGATTAGCGGGCGTTTTGGTTCCCTTGTGTGCCTCGCTGACCAAGATGGATGCACTTTCTGCCCACGTCTTTGGCAAAATGAAAAGTTTGGGAGGATTTAAAGCCCTTGCCGCAGGCTGTATAAACGCCCCAATCCGTTGACATCTCCCAGACGCCCCAATAGCTTTATCTGACGCGTTTTAGAAAATCCAACTTTTACGTTTTTTAGACATTTTGGAGATCCCGATGAACAAATTTCTCTTTCCGTTGGCGATGGTTGCTTGTTTAGCGTTTTCAGCGAGCCAAGCTGAGGCTGGCCTATTTGATCGATGCTGCAAGAAGAAAACATGCTGTCAAGCACCAGAGCCAGCCCCTGAGCCAGCCCCTGAGCCATGCTGCACTGCCCCCGAGCCGGCTCCAGAGCCATGCTGCGCTGCCCCCGCACCAGCTGAGCAATGCTGCGCCCCCGAGCCAGCTCCAGCTCCTGTATGCTGTGCTCCAGCACCAGCTCCAGAGCCATGCTGTACAACTGCCCCCGAGCCGGCTCCTGAGCCGTGCTGCGCTGCCCCCGCATCAGCTGAGCAATGTTGTGCTCCCGAGCCAGCACCAGCTCCTGCTTGCGGTTCTGCCCCAGAACCGCGTCGTGCTCGTAAGAAGTTGTTTGGCAACGGTCGCATCAAAGAGATGCTTGCTTCACGTGAAGGCCGCTGCTGCCGTTAATTCTGTTCGCAGAATACGAGCAACCACGCTAGGGCGTGAACAAAAAATTAGAAAAGT
The DNA here is from genome assembly GCA_937944405.1 of uncultured Pirellulaceae bacterium. Classification (GTDB taxonomy): domain Bacteria; phylum Planctomycetota; class Planctomycetia; order Pirellulales; family Pirellulaceae; genus Mariniblastus. Next base: position 697 of record CALDYR010000077.1, on the reverse strand, counting down.
CGCATCAGCAACGGTGCGACTTTTTTCGTGCCAAGATCGGTGAGAATGATCATTGCGGATTGTCGCACTGACTGTTTCTATTGCCGTTCTAGTTTTCGCGGTGTTGGGCGTTTCCAATAATTCCTGTTCGTCGTTGACGGCGTCGTCTTGTCACGCGACTGATTACAGTCTGGACAATTCGCGTACATCAATGATCTTCGGCGTCAGCGATTTCGGTTGCAGTTTCACATACGGTCGTTTCAATACGTTGACCGCTGGTTTCTCTTTTGACAAAGAGAAACCAACTGCAGCGGATTTCCAGTTTGAAATTGATACCAGTTCAATCGACACCAATGACGCCAAACGCGACGAACATGCGCGGCCCTGATATTTTTTTGATGCCAAACAGTTCCCGACGGTTACCTCCCAATCAACCAGCGTCCGCGAAACCGATGAGGGGTTGGGAATGGTTGAAAATTTGTCGATGCTCGGTGTTACCAAAGAGATCGTCATCGCTTGCAAACACTTGGGCGCAGGCAAAGGGCCTTATGAAGAGTTACGGGAATTACGGGAACGATGGGAGTTATCTTCGCGGATTCAGCGCTCGGGTGATGGTGCAGCGTGGCGGTTTTGTTATCAAAGCGATGGACCCGATGATCGGTGACGACGTGTCGATTACCTTCAGTTTTGAAGGCATCCAAAAATGACGGTTCTTCAG
>CALDYR010000076.1 GCA_937944405.1 uncultured Pirellulaceae bacterium | reverse complement strand
AAGCTAACAAGCCTGTCCTTATATATCTTGTGCAATAATTCGCTGAAGTTCGGGTTCAGTGGCATGAACGGTTACGTTTATTCTTGTTTACCTAACCCTTGTGCGAGTAACCCCGTGTTCTTGGAGAACATCTCGTAATTCCTCAAATAAATCTGAAGAAGCTCCCTTGCCCGGCGAAATCGCGATGAAAAACTCGTGTCGTTCTTCATTGCGACACTCAATGATTCTCACGACTTGGTTGCTTTTGGACAACGAGTAAACAACTGCTGATTTGTATTCCCCTTTTTCTTGTTCGATCAACTCGACATCAAATCCACTACTTTTCGCAAGACCTATCCATCTGCACTCAGATTCGCTTGTCAAAACAATTTGAGGAAGTCCCATCAATAACTCCTAATTTTAAACTATGGTCTATAGCCTCTGCAAATCCCCCTCACACAAGCCCGAAAACAATCGCCGCCATCCGGTTGAGTCGCAACCCATGCCCCGACAGCACTTGGAAAAATGATTGGAATTCCAGTCACATTTAAAAGCGTCCCCGGCCCTGCATCCGCCGCTGTTATAAACCCGGTCGTACCGGTGCTGGGTGCCCAAGATGAACCTCCGACTCCATGTGCCCACGTATAAGCTCCATTTCGACCATAGCCAAAAGTGATGTGCGGATTCCTAGTGCCCACACCTCTCGATATTCCAACGGCAAACTGGCCTCCACCGAGTCGCCCCCACGCAAACGCGCCACCTGCTGCGGCAGCTACTGTACCGCCGGTGTATCCACCCGCGCGGTAAATACCGCTATTCGTATCAACATACCCCCCTTGGCCCCAGCAATTCCGCAAATGGCGTGTTCTACCAAAGGTCAATGTGTCTGCCCATCCGCCGAAAAAGTCCGTACTATTATCTAGCCAATCCAGTCCGCTTGGATCCATTCACCCCGGCACGAAGTATGCCCGATATAGTGACATGCCATCCACATACTCCAACGGATCGCGGCTGACGAATTCACCAGTGGCCGTATCGTAATATCTTGCTCGGAAGTACATCAGTTCCGACTAAGGATCGGCTCTCCAGTCGGTGTAAGCGTAATCGTTATCATGCCGGGTTTCATTCCGCAGGTTGTCGTTACGAGCGTGGATCATTGTCTTCTTATAAGCGGTTTACGAATGGTGTTCTGTTACTGAACGAACCGGTCGCGTCCGTTAACCCGAAAACGGCTTGTTTAGCGCCGCAGCGAGTTTAGCGTTCCTTTCAAAAGTGGATCAGTGAGCTGGTCGATTGATAAAATGCCCACCGTTTTATTGTTTGCATTGGCGACGCGGACGATGGTTTGGTGCTTGGTTTGCATTTGAAGCAGCACTTCGCCGAATACTTCTTTTTCGGAGACCGCGGCAATGGGGAGAACTTTGAGTTTATCGCCTTCTCCCAACAGCATCTCCACGACCCGCACGTACCCGACAACGTTGGACTTCTCTCCTTGATAGATTGCCAGATCGGGCAGTTCACGTTTGGCGGCTAATTTCCTCAGTACCGTTGTTGTGGTCGTTGCCGGTAACGTGTAGGCCTTACCAATGGGGGTGCAGAATTCTCCGACGGGTTTCGAAGCCACCAAGGAAAAGTTTTGGCTCAGTGCCCGTTGCGTTTTCGAGATGATTCCCGCTTCGATGCCTTCGTCGATTACATCGTGTAATTCCCGCCGAGCGAGTGTTAATTGCACCCGTTCGGGGGCTTGGCCGAGCAGTTTCTGAAGCAATTTGCTCATCGCCCACAACAGCGCCGAGGCAGGCAAAAAGAGAACGGTAAAAAATAGAAATAGCGGCGCGACAAGCCGGATCAATGAATTCGGGGCCAAGAAGAAAAGGCTTTTGGGCATCAGTTCACCGTACACAAACAGCACCGGTGCGATCATCACTGGGGCCAGCATTTCGGCCAAACTGGAACGCCAAATCAGCGTCGTGATCAACACGATTGCCAGTGAAGTCATGTAATTGGCGACGTTATTCCCGATCAACGTGGTGGCAACAAACAGTCCAGGGTTGTTGACCAGCGTCAACAAGTAGCGTGAAATTCTATCGCCTTGGAGATTGCGAATCACCAATCGAACGCGACTGGCGCGATAGAATCCGGTTTCCGCGCCGCTGAAAAATGCGCTTAGAGATACTCCGACAAACAGCAGGGAAATTGCAAAAAAGATCATTCGGAATTCTCCTTTGCTTGATCGCGCGTGACGCGGATCAGCATGTTGGAGCGCTGCGGGGCTTCTATTACTTGCAGTTGCAGCGGGCCCCAGTGGCAACGGTCGCCGGTTTGGGCAAGACGCTGAAGTTCATCTTGCACCACGCCACCGATGGTCACGCAATCGGTCGCGGGCAGATCAAGCTCCAACTGTTTGCCCAATCGACGGATGCTCATCATGCCTGAAACATCCCACGTGTTGTCGCTGACGGCGGTGATCGGGTTCATATCCAACAGGCGCCGACTGCGACTGGGCGAGTAGCTGAAAACGGCTTCTAGGATATCTTCGATGGTAAGGATGCCGATGGTGTCCCCAAATTCGTTGACCACGACAGTGACTTCTTTGCTGCGATGGGACATCTTTTCAAACGCATCGGCGACCGTCGAACACCACGGTAGATACAAAACGGGTTCACCGAGACGTTCGATGTTCTTTTCAGGTAGTTCGAATTGGTTGTCTAAACGAATTGCCCGTTCGATTTCGGCGCTGTCGGGTTCGGAGATCAAAAGATATCCACTGGGGGGCAGTTTCTTCATGTTGGCTAAACAGACCGGCGGGCGATACATCATAAATTGGGTGCGCGGGCGCATCCATTCGTCGATTCGAATGTTGCCCAAGTCAACGATGTTTTGAAGGACGGCTTGTTCCTGTTGGATTAACTCAGGGTCGTTACCAGAGTGTTCGATCGCCTGTTGGACGTCTTGGATTTCCAAGTAGGATTCGGGTTTAAAGCCTGGCCAAATCAAACGGCGTGACACCAAACAGATCCACTGCAAGGTCGGCATTATCGGGTCGATAACACTGACCGCCATCGCCAGAGGAAGGCTGAGTGATGTGGCGAGCGCTTTGGGTTTGAGCACGGCGAGACTTTTAGGCATCATTTCGCTGAAAAAGATAATGGCAAACAGTGACGCGGTGCCGAATAAAACGGCTTCGGATTGCCCGTAGGATTCCATTTTTTCGATTCGCAGCGCACAGATCGAACTGATGGCGAAGTAAATAATATTGATCACTAAGTTCCAGAACAAAATCGCCGACAGCAGGCGGTCTGGATCTTCCAAGAGTTTCGCGGCCGATTTTTGTGCTACCGATCCCGACGCCATGGTGCGGCGGTCGCGCGGACGGAGATAAAACAAAGCCGCTTCACTGGCCGAAAAGAAGCCTGAAAAAGTCATGAGAATCACCATCGCAATCAGCCACGGTGTCAGCGGAATCAGCTCAGTCATTTTCAGCCGTCTTTAAACGACGCGTGGAAACCAAGAACTCGGTAAGCCGGGGGAGAATGATCGCGACCGTCGCGTATCCGTAGACGCCGGTCATGACGATAAACGCCGAAAGGTAATTACCCATCAGTAAACTGGTAATCGAATAGAACATCGATAACGGGAGTGCCGCCGAAGCCAATGCTAAAGCGGACGAAGGGGTGTTCCAACCGAGCGCCACGTACAATCCGATCGCGCCGCCGACTAAGCAGGCTAAAAAAGGCCCGAATTGAGCTTCGACACTGCCGGTAAAGGATACCATCATCACCATGCTGGTGACCACGCCTAAGAACAAAAAGAACACCGTCCCAAGGCTCACGCTGATCGCTTGCCGGGAAAAACTGTAAGACATGCCGCAGTGAATTCCTAACACGATGCCGAAGACATTGACGGCGATAAATCCGATACTTACGTAGAACAGATTCTCCAAAGTGATTAAATTGTGGAACCAGAGATAGCCCACCATCAACAGCGGAATCAGAATCATATCGCCGGCGATAATCATCACCCCCAGTAGTTTTCCGAATAGAAATTCTTTGGGCGAAAGATCGGTTACCATCAACAAATCAAGCGCCCTACCATCGCGCTCGGTAGTGATCGCGGTGACCGCCAATGCATTGACCATCACGATGCTGACGAAAAGAAAGGGCGCCAATGGTTTGGCGTAGGCGGGGATGAAGATGCTGCTACTGCCGTCCCCGCGCGCTGAAACGCCGTTGGCGATCAGCGAATACACCGCCGCCAGAACCATCGCCGCCAACAACCAATACGCAGCGCGAATGAATAAGATTTTTTTGCCGTACGCCCACGTGCAAACTTCACGCCAGAGAATCGGGTTGTCCCACACGCGGCGACTGCGAGTTTGGGCGGCGCGGGTGCGGTCGTCGACGTGGCCAGAGCGAAAACGTTCCCCATCGGCCACCGCTTGTTGGCCTTGGGTGAATTTTACGGGCATCGGAATAGCGTTGGTTGCCGAACTCTGTTGGGCGATCGTTTCGTCCTCGACACCTAAAACGGCACCGGTGAAGACATCGATGCTCCCGGTTTGGTCGCTGTCAGATTGGCTTTGGCGGACGTCGCGGTTCGGGTTCCAGCGGCGCACCTGCAGGATCGCGGTGCCGCAGAGAATCATCGACAGCGTCCCGGCGACGATCAGAAAAGGCACGACTTCTGCGGCCCAAGTCTCGATCACGGTAGGGTGGCTGGCGGCTAGAATCGCGCGCAATGGGCTTGCTGCGGTGGCTAATTGTTCTCCTGAGAATCCTGCGATTTGGATCGGCACAATGGCGACGCCCTCGGACAGTCCGATCCAAAATACGATCAGTAATGCGACCAGTGCGAGGGCCTGAAACGTTTTTTCACGCCAGAATGCGATCGTGCATCCTAAACTGCCCGCCGATAGTACCGCCGCTGCTGTCACAGCAAATGTCCACCCAACTTGGGCGAAGGACGTTCCACCAAAGAGCACGATCAACATAAAGATCGGCAGGCTCGTCAGCAGCATCACTCCCAGACTGAGGAGGCTGGCGAAGAGTTTTCCCAGCACCAATTCACTGTTGGTCAATTGGCTCATTAGGAGCAGGATCAACGTTTCTCTATCTTTCTCAATCGAAACGTTGCTGGCTGATTGGAGCGCGGCCAGAAATAGCATCAGCGCTAATTGGAGGGGGGCCAATACCTGAAAAAGCACCGCTCCGAACCTCGCCATATCGCCGACATTGACGATTCTTTGGGTCCCCGTCAGCACCAACCAAGCGGTGAATATCAGTAGCAGTAACGATGTCGCGTAGACGCCGCGAGTAAGAAAATGCCGAACTCGCCGGGGTGCGACGATGGCTTCGCGCGTGAAAACGGGTCCGATAAACAATCAAGAGGCTCCAGAACGTGGAAAGGATAATCCACAATGATGACGTGGTTCCAAGGGACTCGCAAGTCACTTCGCCCTTGATTCTGTTTTCGCAAAATGTGCCGCCTGGCATTGTGAGGGCCAGTGGCCGTGTCAGATTGGCGTCGAAGGTCGTCAAAAGCGACTGTTTCTCCAGCGGTGACTCATCAGTATAAACAGCGAACGGTCCGCAAGTTCGCCTTGATGGGGTAATAATGGCCCTTCCGGCGGTGTTTTATTAGGAACTATCGTCAAAGCATAGCGGTTTTGGGAAAAGGTTAACCAAATTGACAATGAGACAATAAACCCACGTTGGGGATCATCCTCTACGTTAAAGGCCGTAAACGAATCCGCTTATTGCCGATATTGACCAACGTGACAAAACGACATCGCCAATCCAATTCCGGGGCAGGAGTATCTGAGACTTCTGCGGATCAAGACTACGAAAAGGTTTTCGCTAGTCACGAGGTAGCGTTGCGTCATTTTTTGTTGGGCGTGCTCAAAGACGTCGGCTTGGTCCAAGACGCATTGCAGTCAACGTTTATCAAATTACTACAAAAAGGGGATACGGTCGAAAATCGGGCTGCGATCAAAGGCTGGTTGTTCCGCGTGGCTTACAACGAAGCGATGTTAGTGCGCCGCAAGCAAACAACGGCCAGTAAGCATCTTGAAACATTCGCTTGGCAGATCGATTGGTCCAACCGCCAGACCAACGAACCTGACGCTCACATGATAGAAGAAGAAACGCGTGCGCAAGTGGCCCAAGCGCTCAAGCGACTTTCGATTGATCAATTTAATGTTGTCGAAAAACGAATTTACCAAGGGCTTAAATTTCGGGAGATCGCCGACGAGTTAAATCTGCCCCTTGGGACGGTGTTGGCGCGGATGCACAGTAGCCTGAAAAAGTTGAAAACAGTTTTAGAAAACTTTCAGATTAACGATAACGATTAGATCACCGATGAACACAACCGAAGAATCCGATCGCGTTACTGGTCGATCCGACGATGTCTACTGGTTGGCATTTTGCTACCTTGGCAACGAATTGACGCCCGCACAAACCGTCGATTTCGAAAGCCGATTGGCTGATGATTTAGAGGCACAGGTCGCGTTGACTGAGGTGATGGCGTTGGCTTCGGCGACCCACCACTCGATCGCGGAACTGGGGGGGGGACGCCTGAACTACCGTTCGCCAATATCGGGCACCGACGGAAGCGGTTTCCAGTGGCGTTGGGTAGCAGCGGTTGTTGCGGCAGTCGCAGGAGTGTTGGTTAGTATTCCGGTCTGGCAGTTGTTTAACGCCGATGGAGGTCAACAGTCCACTGCAGCTAATGAAGTTGAACTCTGGGAACGTTCGACTGAAATTTATCAGTCTGTTGCAGTGGACCGATACGATTACGACGATCCCTGTGGCGCGGTGAACATCAACGTCGAAGGTGACTTTTTAGATGATCCGGAAAACATCGACAACGAACTGTTGTTGGACAGGGATCTCACTTCGATCTTTGCCTCGGCGTTGGCGCTGTCGGGCCAGACCAAGAGCGAAATGTAAGGTTGAAATAAAATGATTCTTTTTGAGCTGGACAGGTATGCAATGTTTGCGGTGTTGGCGTTGGTCAGCGTCTGCGGTTCGACTGGGTTTGCTCAGGCCGATAGCGGAAGTGCTGAAGATGCCGAAGCGAAAACAGAGAAGGTCACCCATGCCGGGAACGTGCCCGTCAACGACGTAAGACAAGCACTGTTTGACAAGCGGAGGACGGCGGTAATCCAATTCGTTCATGAAAATCAGCCGGAAATGGAGAAGTTGTTGCTGGCCTTGGAGCAAAGCAAGCCCACAAAATTCCGCGCAGCGATTAACCGGATTGAAAAGGCCCAAGGGCGGCTGAAATCGCTTCAAAAGAGACATCCTGAGAGATACGCGGCTTCGATTGAACGATGGAAGATCAAGTCTGAAATCGAATTATTGACCGCGCGAGCTTCCAATTCGGATGACCAGCAAAGTGCCGAAGCACGGCGTGCTGAGTTCGGCGTCTTAGTCGGTGCATTCATCGATAACCGCAAACGCATGTTGGAACTGGAACAGGAACAACTGCAGCGGAAACTAACACGCACCGAACGATTGCTGAAGTCGATCGAATCTGACCGCGAAGCGTTGGTCGAAAAGAACATGCGTTCAATCGAAAAAACGATCAAACAACTTAAATCTGGCAAACCGGTGAAGAAATAATTACTCGATCCTCTTTTTACTACTTCCTTGAACTCGGTGATCATCTTGGTCACCGGGTTTTTATCTGCGCTCAATAACAACCCAACGCAGTTGGCGTGCTGTTTGATGTGGATAGGGTTCGCAGATCGCGATGCCAAGTTCGACGGTTCTGTTGTGGTCCAATGATGGCTCGAACGATGACTCATTTGAGGGATTTGATTTACCGGTAGTACGGCACGCCGGTGGCACGTGGGAAATCAATTTCACCGCAGAATCGTTGTCTCTGCGGTGCTGTGTGCGTTGGTGCTAAGCGTTAGTCTTTCGACGTCGACCTAAATATGCCAACAACAACACCGACAAACCCACTGTGGCGGAAGGTTCTGGAACAGCAGCGACGATCCTCAATTCACCTGTGGTTGCGACCGCGCTTAGATCAAAAGCGAGCCCATTACGAAGCGTCGGGGTTTCTATCGTGTCAAACGCTCCAGAAAAGGTACCGGTACCTACGTTAAGAATCGAGAACACGTCGCCAACTTGGCCGGTAAAGGTGGCATCGTCAACTACTAATCTCAGGTTGCCGGCCAACTCTAGATCTCCCGAGATGATCAGTTGATCGTAGTCGGTGCCGGCGGTTCCAACCTTCCCAATTTCCAAAACCAAGTTAGACCCCGAGTCTAACGCAAGGTCCCCGTCGATCGTTAGTGTTCCGTAGTCGGTGCCGGTTCCAACGTCTACCGTTGCACCTGAGTCAATCGCGAGGTTCCCCGTTACCAATCCTTCACCCGTGAGCGTCTGGGTGTTGCCGAGGGTAAAGTTTTTGTTGTCGGCGTCGAGATTGCGAGCAGACACGTCGAACTCGGCCCCCTCCGAGATGTCGATAATCACGGAAGAACTAATGGACCCCGCTCCGCTCAACGCAAGGACTCCGCGTTCAATAAGGGTGTTTCCAGAAAACGTGTTTTCGCCGGTTAGGATGACTTTGCCGGCGCTGTTCTTGGTTAGGTTACGTGTTCGGTCCGCGTACTGGCTAATAATGCCATTGATGTTGACCTCCGAATTCCCATCGCCGGTAATGGTAAGGTCATCGTAAAGCACCAAATTAAGATCTAAGTTATAAGAGAAGTCGCCTGTGCTGATATTATTAGCACTAATCTCCAATTCTGGCCCTACGCTGTCAAGGTCTCGGGTGAATAGGATGTCGTTGCCTTGGATCGTGGCCGAACGGCTTGTGAAGTTATCAAAGTCTCCATTGAGGACGACTTTATTGAGTATGAATTCCAGCCCAGTATCGCGCACAAGGTCATTGTTAGAAACGTAATCGTCGTCGCTTGTTCCAAACTCAAGCACGGCTCCGGCAAATCCGTCCCGACGGTTGAGGGTATCGATGTCGCTATTGCCTGGGTCTATCCAGTTATCGGCATCGGACCAATTTGTTATGCCCGCCGTACCGCGTAGAGAAAAGCGGTCGTTCAGGTTGATGTTTTCACTTTCAAGGGTTTGATTAAAAGAGGAGAAACGCTGTTTGTCGAAAGTAACTTCACGATCTGTTAGATCCCTTTTTAACTCTTCTACTAACGCTTCGTTGCCAGCTTCGTTGATCAAATTCGTCGTTTCGCCAACGTCATCGACCACGTTGAACAGCTGATAATTATCTACGTTGCCGTCTCTACGGTTTGCGTTGAGCAATTTGTAATCGCCTTTGATGACGGCAAAGGAACCGTCACGGCGGTGCACCAGAGCGCGTTCGGGAGCGGGGGTTTCTCCGTTGACCACCGGCAGTAAATTGATTCCATCAATCCTGTCAGCATCGGCATCCAAATTTCCGCCTGCCGCTTCAATTACTGTTGGCAAAATGTCAACGCCGTGAACGGGATCATTGAAAACCGTGCCCGCAGCCGAAGGGTCTATTCCTGCGCCCGCGATAATAAATGGGACTCGAATTCCTCCTTCGAATGCTGTCCCCTTTTGCCCGCGCAGTTGACCATTGTCGGTGGGAGCATCAGTGTTAGCATTGGCTCGAACACCACCGTTGTCGTTGACGAACACAATCAATGTTTCGTCGCGGATGCTGTCACTGAAATCTCCATCCCCGTTGGGATCATCTAAACTATCTAAGATGCGGCCGACTTCTTTGTCTAGGGTCAGGATGTTCGAAGCGACAGCGCGACGACGTCCGGTCAAACTCGACAGGCGTGGGTCGTCGGCATCTGGAGAGTCTACAAACGGTGCGTGCGGCGCATTAAATGCTTGGTAAAGAAAAAATGGATCAGAGTCGGCGTGGTGATCTTGAATAAAGTCCACCGCGTAATCTCCAAAGACGTTCGTAACGTGCTGGCCCTCGAAGGCAGGGTCGGCATCGACCACAGTATCAGTGAAACTCCCGTCAGATTGCCGAACCGTTTCTCGAATGAATCTGGATTGGTTTTCGTATAGCGGATTGTTGACTTGGCTTAGGTCGTAGCTGGAAGTTGACCCGACGGTGTAATCTCGGCCCGAATCATAGAACCCATAAAACTCATCAACACCGGCATCCTGTGGGCGGTTCCCGGTCTGCGTCGCGGTGGTCTCATTGGCCCCAAGGTGCCACTTTCCGACCGCTCCGGTGGTGTAACCCAAATTGCTAAATCGACTGAATACTGTTTCGGTGCCAACGGGAATTCCCGTATATCCGTTAGTGGCGACCGAGCTTTGCAGGGTGTCGCTATTGCCTACGTTTTCGTTCCCGATTCGGTTTTGGTAACCTCCGGTAACAATTGCTGCGCGTGTCGCTTGGCACGTTGCGGCCACATAACCCCGGGTAAACGCTACTCCTCGGCCAGCCAAACGGTCTAAATTCGTCGTTGGCACTTGCGAGGTACCACCGGTCAATCCTCCGCCGGTTAATCCAGCGGAAAAACCGAAGTCAGCGAAACCAGCGTCGTCTGAAACAATGACGACCACATTTGGTCGAGTTTGGGCGATTGTGGGGGCAATGCTTAGAAATAATACCAGTGAGAAAACAAAGATTGCGGGAAAATAACGTTGCAGCATGGAACGACCTGATCAGAACGGAATATTGCGCGCGAAAAATTATGTGGCGATGTGTGATTGTGTTTCGATGAGAAAACAAAAGGCAACTAATAAAACTACTTAAACGAGGAAAGTTAACCCGTGAAGCCAAGGAAGGGATGGCTTTAGGAAAGACTCGTCGGCTAATGATGCCGCTGCACCTGGATTTCAAAACTTAAATCGAGGCATATTTCCAGTTCAATAGCACCACAGATTGGTAGGGAGCAGTTTGAGCCGCGTTGCCGATTTGGTTTTGTGTTGACCGCTGATGGCGGGTAACGGTGAATTCAATCACATTAATGTAAACCAAAAAGTTGTTTTGGCAAACCTTAAAATAATGGCCTTTCGCAGAGCGGAGCGTCTTTTATTAAAGAAAGAGACAGAGGGGAAATAATAAACAGGTAAAAAGGACTTGAATTTTCATTTCAATTAGTCTACCCGCTTGCAGATGCTTTTTTCAGTTTGTGCCAACGCAAGCTCGACTTGCCAACGCGTGGAGCCCCACCGCGCTGCCTTGAGGTGGCCCACGCTTCATGGGGACGTAAACCTGACGCGTCTGAACAGACGCCCTTGCCTGGTCAGTGTGGTTGCACTGAAAGCGCTGCGCGTTTTTAGGATTACCAGTAACCTCGAATGAGAACAGGAATTTCAACTGCGGGATTAGCGATTGCAAAATTGCTTTGTGGCTTTCAGTTTCGTTCCCTGTCTACCTTTTGGTTCGGGGTACAACAGAATCGTCGCATCGGCGCGCCAGTCTTGAGTAGAGCTCGGCCGACGGAATGTAAGAAAATTTTCAAGTATAGATGGCTTCGTTGGGGGAAGCCAACTTTAGACGTTGTTCGCCTTAGACGTTGTTCGCCTTAGATGTTGTTCGGCATCACTGCCTTAATCGTTGTGTTAGCGAAAAGTATGCGCAACGAGACTTAAAATGTATCAACGGCACACGACAGACTATTTCTTTTAGACTTCCGACAAGTCGCCGACTTTGCCGCTGCCCGCAAAGTGTTTGTCGTTGCGTTTTTGAGCGTGGTGAGAATCCGAAATTAAGCAAACTAAATCTCTGATTTGCCGACGTTTAACGAAGCTCTGGCTGAATTCGAAAGCCTGCCTCTAGGTGATCCAGCCAGGCTTCCTCCTCTTTTCGATACGATCATCCGATCACTTGACCGATCATCAATTTTGTCATTCGCACAGTTCTTTACAATTGAACGTATTTTGTTCGGTGTACTACGAAGTCGATCTCGCGAATTCACCCCACGTGAGTTGCTCGCGCGCCCCGAGACCGAAGTGTACCTTGGGGGCAGGGCGCTTCCGGTGGATTAGACGAATTAAGGGACAACCCATTCGCATTTACGGAGAGAACTGCTCCGCCGCATCTCGTTACGATGGACTTTTTTCTTGCAAATCAATCACAACGAACGTGCGTTGGGGCGGTCAGGCCCTTCTGATTGTGTTGGTCGGTTCTTCGCGCGCCTCAATTGCTGCGTGGTCGAGACTTGGCTCCTTTATTGGTCGCCGGTCGAATCGTTGTGTTCCGATTCCTGTTCGAAGAATTGGGTTTCCGAGTTCCGCGCCAGATCCTTTGTGAATGTACTTGCACACATATTTGATTGAGTGCAGCGACATGCAAAGTTCAACATTGATATGAGCCTTGAACATTTTTGAGAGCAAAGGTGAATCTGGCACAATCCATCTGTTGTCAATTTGTGTCTCATTGTTTCTTCCAATGGTTGCTGTGAAGCCTCCATCAGCAGGACACCTTCGTC
>CALDYR010000075.1 GCA_937944405.1 uncultured Pirellulaceae bacterium | reverse complement strand
GTAGTAGTTGTCGTGCTAACAACATCTGACGTTTCCTCGGTAGTAGTTTCTGTGGGAGTCTCAGCGGGACCATTGGTGACAAAGGCGGTTGCTAAAGAAGTAGCAGCGGTGGCATCAACTGTTTTCGGTGTCGATGACGTTGTCGTTGTTGTTGCTAATGACGAAGACGAATTCGATGGCGGCGTTCCATTTCATCGCTCGAGAGGTGCACGTTTTCATCAACGGTGGTCGGGTAATCGCAATCCGGCTCCGGAATGTTGATTGTCCTTCCTTCGTTATCCATACACGAGTTAGCCATTAAATTTCCTGAAGCACTCGTTTTAAAGAAAACACTATGAGTCTGACTCAGCTCAACGCGCCAAAATTTGACTTCAAAGATTACCGATCATTATCGAACGAGCAGCTAAGCCAGCGGATTCGCGCCGTCAAACAAAACCTTGGCGATTCGCTGCAGATTCTTGGCCATCACTACCAACAAGACGAAGTCATCGAACATTCCGATTTGCGTGGCGATAGTTTGCAGCTGAGCCAATTGGCGGCCGAAAGGGACTGCGAGGCGATCGTTTTTTGCGGCGTTCACTTCATGGCCGAAACAGCCGACATCCTCTCCAACAGCCCTCAACGACTGGCCGACCGCAACGGCAATCGTGTTACCGTGATGCTTCCGGATATGCGGGCCGGTTGTTCGATGGCCGACATGGCCGCCATCGGGCAGGTCGAAGACGCTTGGGAGGATCTGGGCGAGGTCATCGATACCGGTGACATCACGCCAGTAACATATATCAATTCTGCCGCCAGCCTCAAAGCGTTCTGCGGAAAGAACGGTGGTATCGTCTGCACCAGCAGCAACGCGGAAAAAGTTTTGCAGTGGGCCTTTAAACAGCGCAAACGAGTCCTGTTTTTCCCCGACCAGCACCTCGGTCGCAACACAGCGCTGAAGATGGGAATCACCGACGGCCAAATGTGTGTCTGGAATCCTCATGCCCCTGCGACCGGCGGCAACGAAAAATCGGTGATCGAAAACAGCCAAGTCATTCTCTGGCAGGGCCACTGTAGCGTCCACCAAATGTTCAAACCTGATCACGTCGCCGCGTTCCGGAAACAACACCCCGGTATCAAAATTTTGGTTCACCCCGAATGTCCGCGCGAGGTCAATGATATCGCTGATGTTTCTGGGTCGACCGGCAAAATTATCCAGACCGTTCAAAATGCGCCCGCTGGAACCAAGTGGGCGATCGGCACGGAACTCCATTTGGTCAACCGGTTAAAAAAAGAACATCCTCAACAAGAAATCCATTTTCTCTCTCCCGTGGTTTGTATGTGCGCCACGATGTACCGAATCGATTTAGCCCACCTATGTTGGACTCTGGAAAACTATGCCGCTGGATCCCCAGTAAACATCATCCGTGTCGATGAAAAAACGCAAGAATGGTCTTTGGTGGCACTGGACCGGATGCTGGAACTCAGCTGACATGCTATCGATTTAATCAGTCGCTGACCGCGGTTTGGCTATCACGTTTTTCTTTGAAGCTTACCGGCAGAATGTCGTTCCTTTTAGTTTAAGTCACGGTAACCCGGGGCGTTCAATCCAATCCGCTGAGACCTGCGGTTATCAATGAATTATTGGCGTCTTCAATAAGACGCTTTGACCAACACTGAACCCCATTTTTTTAAAAGGAACTCCATGTCACTGCTCCATTGCCTTCGTCAATTTTCGTTCGTCGGTGGCCTGCTAAGGCCGCTGTGCTTGTTGATAATTTGCAATCTATTGACCACTTGCAATCCAGTTAGGGCAATGGCGCCTGAGGGTAACACCGAAGTCAATTCCCAAAGCTGGGAGAACCTTAGATTAAACTACGACAAACCAGCCGCTCGATGGACCGACGCTCTGCCCATTGGCAACGGTTCGATGGGGGCCATGGTCTACGGACGCCCGGACAAGGACCGTATTCAGTTTAACCACGACACGCTGTGGGCCGGCGCTCCGACGACGTACTCAAATCCTGGGGCTCACGAACATCTTCAGCAGGTGCGTGATCTTCTGTTTGCAGGCAAGCAAAAACAAGCCGAGGCGATCGTTCTCAAGAACTGCATGTCCGATCCCTTACGCCAGTCGCCCTATCAACCGTTCGGAGACCTGTATCTGGAATTTCCAAAATTTAAAAACGTGACCGCATACGCCCGGTCACTGGACCTCGACGCCGCTACGGTCACGACTCAGTTTCGATCCGAAGCGATAAATTACAAACGCACCGTGTTTGCCAGTTATCCCGATCGAGTGATCGTTGTGCGCATCGAAGCCGACCACCCCAATAGCATTACCTTCGATGCGCGGCTGACTACGCCGCACAAAAATTCGTCTTCGAATATGAAAGTCGACGACAGAACGCTGGCTCTTAAAGGGGTGCCCGATGATTACAGTAACCGACACAAAAAAGTGTACCCCGGCACCATCGCTTTCGAAGCACGCCTAAAAGTCGAATCCGAGGGCGGGACGGTGAAGGTGTTGGACGACCGCATCCAAGTTCAATCCGCTGACGCTGTCGTACTGTATTTGGTCGGCGGCACAACGTATGAGAACTTTCAATCGCTGACTGCCGACCCCACCGCACAATGCCGTGACGCCCTAGCCGCCTTGGCCAAAAAACCGTATTCCCAAGTTCTGGCTGACCATCAAACCGACCATCGATCCCTGTTCCGACGGATGTGGATTAACCTCGGCGGTGGGCACTCTGCCGCACTGACTGCCGACCAGCGCCTTAACAACTATGCCGGCAATCCGGACCCTGACTTTGTCGCGCTGCTGCACCAGTACGGCCGTTACTTGTTAATCGCTTGTTCGCGTCCCGGCAGTCAGCCTGCCAACTTGCAGGGCATTTGGAATAACCAAAAAAGTCCAGCTTGGGAAAGCAAATATACGCTCAACATTAACTTCCAGATGAATTACTGGCTTGCCGAACAGGCTAATCTTTCGCAGTGTCACCAGCCGGTGTTTGATCTGATTGACGATTTGACGGTTTCTGGGGCGGTCATCGCCCGGGACTTCTATCAGGCACGCGGCTGGGTTGTCAATCACAACACCGACATCTGGCGTGGCGCGGCGGCCATCAACAATGCTCATCAGGGCGCTTGGCCGCTGGGAAGTGCTTGGATTTGTCAGCACCTGTGGGAACGTTACCGGTTTACAGGCGATAAAGATTTTTTGCGCAACCGCGCGTACCAGCCGATGAAAAAAGCTTGCGAGTTTTATCTGGACTACTTGGTCGAAGACCCACTTGCCCCCCAGTGGCTTATCAGCGGGCCCAGCAATTCGCCCGAACATGGCCGTTTGGTAATGGGACCTACGATGGACCATCAGCTCATCCGTAGCCTGTTTCGTTACACCGCTGAAGCGGCAGCGGTCCTCCAGGTTGATAGCGAATTTGCGACCGAGCTACTAAAGACGGCCGATCGTATCGCGCCCAATGAGATCGGCTCAATGGGCCAGTTGAAAGAATGGCGCTACAAGGAAAATCCCAATAACAACCACAAGCACGTGTCGCATTTATGGGGCTTGCATCCCGGAGAAGAAATCACGTCGGACACCCCGGAACTTTTCGCGGCAGCTCGTAAGACGTTGGAGCTACGGGGGGACAAAGGCACTGGGTGGTCTCGCGCCTGGAAGGTCAATTTCTGGTCGCGGCTGCGGGACGGCGATCACATGGCAAAAATCCTTGGCGGGTTCTTCGTCAATTCAAGCCTCAACGGCGGAGCCGGTTTCTATAACAATCTCTTTGACGCTCACGCCCCATTCCAAATCGATGGTAATTTCGGGCTCACTGCCGGAGTTTGCGAATCCCTACTACAGTCGCATCGCCGCACCAAAGAAGGAGCCTACATCTTGGACCTTTTGCCAGCGCTGCCCACGCAATGGCACACAGGTTCCATTTCAGGCTTGCGCACCCGAGGCGGATTCGAAGTGTCACTACGATGGAAATCCGGCCAACTGCAACAGGCGAAAATTAAATCTTTGATCGGCAGCGCGCTGGTGATCCAAAGGGGCGACTCACTGAAGGTAATCGCCGAAAAAACGCAGCGCGACCAAATCTATACGGTACCAGCAACAGAGTGATTCAGCATCAACTCTGGTGGGGGCATACGGGCGGTCATGAAAGTGGCTGACATAAAACACCCAAACACGGCAGCTATGAAAAGACGGATGTGCTGGTTAAAAAGTGGCGCCGATTTATGCTTCTGACCGCGTTGCCGCGCTTTAGCAAACGTTTTAAGTCGAGCCCCGTCGGGCCGGACTGATTGCGCGTCACTGGCACCGCGTGTTTGGAAGGCCGGTCATCCGGATCCCATCTGAGCATATCGAAAAGACGACCGTCCACAAGCCGCCGATCGAAAACGAGTTCGCCGGTCACGCAGACGGAAATCAAAAAATGTCAAACGCACATGACCAAATGGCACCGTGGGCGGTTACGTTGGGCCGTGGCCTTTCATCATGGATGCGAGTGCGTCAGCTTGTCGGTCGACGCGCTCTTTAGCGTCGGTAACAAGAAAAGGAAAAGCACAGCGCCGATCTCGAGAGCAGCGTCACACACTACCCCACGCTCCAGATGGCATTAAAGATGTGTTAGTCAGTATTCGTTGGCGGCTTTCAGCAAAAACCTTGGCCCCGTTAACTGGAAGGTTCGTAGACACTCAATGCGGTCGCGGTTGTTTGCGTCGCTACACACCTTCATGGACTATCTCGGGCATGTCAGCGACAGATCACGTTGGCAATCGTGTCACTGAGAACGGGCGATAAGTGATGTGCAATCAACGCGTTAAGCAGTCTGGTATTGGTTATATGAAGGCCAGCGGACAATGGATTATCGATTGGCGAACACCTGTCGCGGCGGTCTCGGAGACAAAATATGGAAGCACGGATTCGATGATTGCTTGATTCTATCGGATATAAGGCGATCGAGTCTGTTTTTTGCCGTCTTAAACCCATAGATTTAATCACGACCTAACCGGCTACATGCTCTTTGTTTTCCAAAATCTCCATTCGAATCAAGTTCGCACTAACTTGCTAAAATTAAAAGGGTGGTCCTGTGCGCATGTCACTGGACCACCCTTCTGGTTATCAAACATCAAAACTAACTAAGAATTTCGGCGACGACGTACACAAAATCCTAAAGCACCAATTCCGAGTGCAAACATCGAAGAAGGCTCAGGAACTGCAGCGGCGGCGGTTGCTTCAAATGATACCCCAATCTCTAAAAGACGAACGGCTCCATCGACTCCGGTTACGGTAAAGTTGTCTGTGGGGACAAGCGTCCCGAGCGGGGTTGCCTGTTGGCCGAAGTTTCCGGCAGCTCCACCATTATCAAAACTGAAACTGGTGCCATCTCCAAACAAGACGGTTGCAGCATCATCGTCATTTTGAGCGTTGCCAAGCGTAACCTGGTCGAAGCCTAATCCGCTGATATTGCCAGTAAACCCAGTAATGTTGGACACACTGAGCGTGACGTCGATCTCCTGGCCTGCGTCGATGTTCGTGTTGCCTACCCCAAGGGCAACGTTAGCACGCGAGCCATTTACAAACTGTTCGATGTCCAAGGCTGACCTATTACCAGCACCATCTACATTGAATCCCGCAAACTGAAGCGTGAAATCAAAACTCGCATTTGTAGCACCTGCCTCAAGACTTGAAAGGTCAAGTCCGCTCACCGTATAGGTGGCCGTAATGACGCTGTCCATCCCAAACGTCCCCGTAATGGTGGCAACCGAAATCGTTCCAAGGTTAGAAGTGATTAGTGGATTGGGGCCCCCAGTCGCCGCATCGACTAGCGGATCGGTGACTGTGTCAGTGTTGATAATGACACCGGCATTTAAGTTTGCCGTCAGTAAAGTCAACACTGCGATTGTCGAAACTAGTTTTCTACTAAGAAAACCAGCAAGGGAATAATTCCCGTGTGTCATAATTTGCTCCATTGATGATTAAAATATGAGGCCGAACGTCTAGCTGATACCATGATTATATACGAGAACCCAATAGGTTCAATACAATTATCTGTTATAAATTAACATTCGCCCCCTCCACCAGTTAGGGGTAGTCAATTCGGTTTTTGAAGTACCGTTTCTATTAATTGTAGGGTTTTACGGGGGGGCAGGTAACGCATGGCATTGGCAAGGGTGCTTGCGTCCCCTTTAGGTTGGTGTTGTCTTTTGGTAACCATTCCAGAATTTTATTCAGAGCGTGGCTTGATGCAGGCGACAGAAGAGGCGTCCTATAAGCAGTACTAATCCCCGACTGGAGAACGAATCGCCGGTGCGGTGGATCCGTCCTCGGTTGAGGTGGACGAGCGAGTAAGAAAAACAAGAGGAAAAGATCGAGAAAAGACCGAATCGACGATCTGCGAATCAGTCTCAGCACCACCTAATTGGGGCAGACAAGCATTGCATTGGCTTTGTCTGAACTGTCGAATCACGACTGGAAGCGGCGTGGGGGGAGCATTGCGGTTGGGTGAGTCCAGTAGAGATTGGTGAAGGGAACGACCCGATCGGTGCTGATCTCGATATGAGCAACTGTCGCGCGAACTGAAAGGGCGCGGTGGCGGTTTCTTTGACGCGCTATCTCCAGCAACTGGATTGGGTGCCGCGCGTGGTAAAAAGGGCGCCGTGGTTGCAGGTGAGATTGCCGCGATTCTTGACCGAATCAGTTTAACGGAAAAGTTTTGCTGGTGCCGATGTTCGGCTTTGGACCTCCACCGGTCGGTTTGAAAGTTTGGCTTGCGGCAGTGCCGCCGCTAGGTCAGAGTGTCGGGGCGTCACCGGTTCACGTTTAATGATCGCAATTGAGTGCCCCTGCCGCGAGGTTCTTCGTTGGCGCAAGACAGTGTTGACCAGAATCCCATCAGACCGCGATTGATCGCAAAGCTGATGGGTACAAGTGGATCTAGATCCGGCAATGCTTGGTAGTCTGGGTGGATGGGGCGTTCGCGTGTTGTTCTGTCGCTACGAACGCTGATGAAACCATCAATTTCCCAATAAGCCGGACTAACAATAAGCCGGACTAACAATAAAAGTCTTCGTTCAAATTAGCCGCTCCCCAAGGCCTCTCCTGTTGGCTAAGAAAGATCAAGTGAATTAAGAATTTCGGCGGCGACGCACCAAAATTCCTAAAGCGCCAATTCCGAATGCAAACATCGAAGAAGGTTCAGGAACTGCGGCGGCGGTTGCTTCAAAAACTACCCCGATCTCTAAAAGACGTACGGCGTCCCCGTCTCCGGTTACGGTAAAGTTGTCTGTGGGGACAACCGTCCCGAGCGGGGTTGCCTGTTGGCCGAAGCCTCCGCCAGTTCCACTATTATCAAAACTAAAACTGGTGCCATCTCCAAACAAGACGGTTGCAGCATCATTGGGATCTCCGGCGTTGCCAAGCGTAACTTGGTCGAAGCCTAATCCGCTGATATTGCCAGTAAACCCAGTAATGTTGGACACACCGAGCGTGACGGCGATCTCCTGGCCTACGTCGATGTTCGTGTTGCCTACCCCAAGGGCAACGTTAGCACGCGAGCCATTTATAAACTGTTCGATGTCCAGGGCTGTCCTATTACCAGCAGCATTTAAAATGGATCCCGTAAACTGAAGCGTGAAATCAAAACTCGCATTTGTAGCACCTGCCTCAAGACTTGAAAGGTCAAGTCCGCTCACCGTATAGGTGGCGGTAATGACGCTGTCGGTCCCAAACACCCCCGTAATGGTGGCAGCCGAAATCGTTCCAAGGTTAGAAGTGATTAGTGGATTGATGGCCCCAGTCACCGGATCAACTTGCGGATCGGTGACTGTGTCAGTGTTGATAATGATGCCGGCATTTAAGTTTGCCGTTAGTAAAGTCAACACTGCGATTGTTGAAACTAGTTTTTTACTAAGAAAACAAGCAAAGGAAGAATTCCCGTGTGTCATAATTTGTTCCGTTGATGAGATAAGATATGAGGTTGAAATTCAGACCTCCGGCGAAGTATATACAAAAGTTCAATAGGTTCAACACAATTGTTTGTTATAAATTAACACACCCCCCCCGCAATTAGGGGGGGCGATTTTTTGAAGTACCTTTGCTATTGATTGCACGGTTTGGCGGGGCTTTCAGGCAACGCACCGCCTCAGACAAGGGAGCTTGTGTTTCTTTAGGTTGGTGTTGTCATTTGGTAATCATTTCACAATTTTGTTCGGAGCATTACTTAATGCCGGCGACTGAAGAGGCGTCCTGCAAGCAGTACTAATCCCCGACTGGAGAACGAATCGCCGGTGCGGTGGAACCGTCCACGGTTGAGGTGGATGAATGAGTAAGAAAAACAAGGAAAAGATCGAGAAAAGACCGAGAAAAGACCGAATCGACGATCTGCGAATCAGTCTCAGCACCACTTAACTGGAGCTGGCAAGCATTGCGTTGGCTTCGTCTGAACTGTCGAATCACGACTGGGAGCGGCCGGGGGCAGAGAAACAAGCATTGCGGTTGGATGAGTCCAGTGGAGATTGGTGAAGGGCGCGACCCGATCGGTGCTGATCTCGAAATGAGCAACTGTCGCGTGAGCCGAAAGGGCGCGGTGGCGATTTCTCTGACGGGCTATCTCCAGCCATTGGATTGGACGCCGCGCGGGTGGCGATGAGCGCGGCGTGGTTGCAGGGGAGCTTGCCGCGATTCTTGACCGAATCGGTTTAACGGAAAAGGTTTGCTGGTGTCGATGTTCAGCTTTGGATCTCCACCGGTCGGTTTGAAAGTTTGTCTTGCGGCAGTGCCGCCGCCACGGCAGAGCGTCGTGGCGTCACCGGTTCACGTTTAATGATCGCTATTGAGTGCCCCCGCTTTGAGGCTCTTCGTTGCCGTAAGAGAGTGTCGATCAGCCCCCCATCAGACCGCGATTGATCGCAAACCTTATAGGCACAAGAGGATCTAGATCCGGCAACGCTCGACAGCTTAGACAGGCAGGGTGCTCAGCGCGGTTTTGCGTACTGTTCTGTTGCTACAAACGCTGATGTAACCGTCAATTTCCCAATAAGCCGTACTAACAGTAATCCCTACTAAAAATAAGCCCTACTAAAAATAAGCCGTACTAAAAATCAAAGTCTTCGTTCAAATTAGCCTCTCCCCGAGGTCTCGCTTCCCCCAAGGTCTCCCCTCAGAAACGCTCAGTGCTTGCCTCTGTTGGGGGGCGATGGTTTGCGACCGATCCATTTGTAAAAAGCCGCGCGCGTCACCTGAAGGAACGCGCGGCAAAGCACTTGGACTGGCTAAATCTTCTCGTTTTCATTGATGAATTGATGCCTTACCCGCTTCTTTTTACAAAGAAGGGCGTCGCTTTTTTTAAAAAGATTTAAGATGTCACGCTCCATTTTGAGCTGTCGATTCTCTTCACGTTGCCGCTTCAGTTCAGCCTCGACCGAGGGACTCTCGTTGATTTCGAACTGAAGCATACCGTCTGCCTCGAAAGCTTTCTTCCAATTGTGAATCAGCGCGCCTTGAATCCCCAGCGCCCGCGCAACCTGTGCAAGGAAGAGACCTTGTTCAACGACTTTTTGACAGCGGCAAGTTTGTAATCTCGGACAAGTGTTCTTCTTGATTTCATGAATCTTTCGTCATGGTTTCATGACATACGGAGACTCACCGACTACCAAATTTGGGGAGCTTCACATATCGATAAAATATTTGAGAATAAGGGCTATACCAGCAATCAGCCCTAAATTACTCTGCCCCCTTCAAAGCCTGACATCAACTGAAGGCAATGTTTGCCTTCCGGTAGCTATGGCAGTTATAGCGATCTGTCAAGGCATGCCTGTTGCCGCTACTGGAGACCAAGTGGAAATTCAATCTTCTTCGAAAACGACAGGTCGCTCTAGCGGCGATAAGCATTTGGGCCACGAATTTGAGTTCCCCGGCCAAAGCTCAGCCGAGCAATTCCTCCCCGACGACGTTCGTCGTCGTTTGGCTATTTTTACGATTCCGCCGGATTTCAAATTGAGCGTGGTGAT
>CALDYR010000074.1 GCA_937944405.1 uncultured Pirellulaceae bacterium | reverse complement strand
AAACATCGAATGGCGTCACGGGAACGTTCCCCGGCGATCTGAACTGTGACGGGAGTGTTGACGTTCTGAGTGATGCGTTCGCTCTTGTGGGTAACCTTGGGGGCTTCGCGACCAGCTACGCACAAGGAGACATTAACTTTGACGGAGCCGTTGACGTCTTGGGCGACGCGTTCATTCTGGTCGGAAATCTTGGCAACACCAACGCTCCTTAAGTTTCTATCCCCGTAACTCGTTCCCAAATAAGCCGTTTTGGCGATAGACACGGTTTGTCGGGCTTCAACCGCGGTTAGCGCCTGACGGTGATCCGCCGAACTGATTTCGTTCTTTCTGAACACTTAGGAACGCGTTGCTCAACTCCCCTACCCTCCAGCCATCGTAGGAGTCCGGCGGTGCAATCCCCTCCTTCAGATACGGGTATTCCTCGCCGTGCCGCTTTAACGCCGCAGTTGGATCACTCCAAACGCCGAAGGAATAGATCTTGCCTCGTATCTTCCGGCACCATTGCCCATTGTTGTGGGCAAAGAGCGGAAATTCCGGATATGGCTTGGCAGGCTTGGCTTTGCTAACATACGAATTGGGCATAGCGTTTACCCTTCGGAAAGTGAACGCAAATGGCCGTCGGGAGCTGTCGTAACCGACACCCTTCTCGTGGCCTGAACTCCCGAAAAGGTTATGTACAGGTTATGTCCTTCTCAAAAACTAGTCCAGCCCCTGTAGCTCAGTGGATAGAGCACAGCTTTCCTAAAGCTGGTGTCGCAGGTTCGATTCCTGCCAGGGGTGCCTAACGTCTTGGTTACGCAACTTTTTAGATTTGCGTTTTTCCAAGCAAATTTGTAGGGGTTTGGGATTTCGGCCCCAAACCCCTATCTTTATTTCGCCTTCCTTTTTCGTCTTATTGAACGTCAGCGTAATCTCCTTCAGTAGGAAACGAAGTGCCCACTGGCCTTCGTCAAACTCCAATTCTTCCCAAAGTCGAGAGAAGTCATTGTAGGCGGCTACCACTTCCTCCGTTGAGATATCCAAATCTCTCCGATCGCGGATCTGCAAAGTCAAATCAGTGATTTTTGACTTTAGATTTTGCTGTTCACTTTCGAGCTTCGTCAGCCGGGTCTTTATCGCTGTCAGTTTGCGTTGCAAAATCCGATGCCTTTGAGTGTCCCGGAGGCTGTGCGTTGTCGGCGCGACAAGCACGTATTTCGCTACAATCCCGCACACACCATTCGCAATCAACGTTCACGGCTTTTTTCGAATTGATAAATTCCTCGAATTACGTGCGCGAACATTTTTTCAGCGATAGCGTGGAGCTTTCAGCGATTAGTTTTGTCCGACTTCTATCCTTGGGATCGATCGCGATGCCCGAAAAATCGAATGAGTCACGCCGCGTCAATTCCCTGCACCCAGCCGCTGGATGATTAAAATGCCAAACCCAAACCCGTTTGTCGCCTTAGGGCCGTTTATTACCATTACAATTCGAAAGAAATGATAGCCATTGCTCCGCCACTTCAACGCTTTATTTAGCGGCGATCGGTCGTCGCGCTCCTTGGGGAGAGCCCGTTCCAACTACCGCCACGAATGACTGTTTAAGCATCTTCCGTGTTTGAGACACTTTCTTATTTAACGACGGTGTCGGCCCGGCACTAAATAGTGTCAATGAAGTGAAATGGCTCAATCGCCATCATTGTCTGGAATTATTTGCCGAGAATAAGCTTAAAGCAAGCCAGTCGGCGGCCTCCTCGGACGAACAACCGCCCTCCGGCGACCACTGGCGCTGACCAACAATTGGGAACCAACTTCAATTCTTCGTCAGCTAATCTTTCGGTGACCAGAGTGAACTTTTCGGGAGTAGCTTTGACTAACGCTAATCGGCCACGTTCGCCTAGCACGATCAGATGCTTGTCGATCAGAAGCACCGAACAGCGGCCAAACCCGGGCTGTTCCCATTTGACTTTTCCGGTGCTAATTTCGACGCACCGAAGTTCGGCTGAACCGAAGTTGCGTCCACTGCAGGCATACAGATGGCCGTCAGCAACAACTGGGGTGCACCAATGTGATTGCAACGCTTTTACGCGCTTCCCTTGATCTTTCCAGATCGTTTTGATTTTGTCACCTTGGGCGGACAACAAGATCGATCCGTTTTCGTAGCATTCCGAAAGAAAGATTTTGTCGCCAAAGGAAATCGGCGTCATTGCGTTGACGCTTTCGAGTTTCTTAGATCGGTAGGGAAACGAAAATTCGATCTTACCGTTATTGGGATCGATTCCCAGTAAGCTGCCACGCGCCCAGGCAAGCAACGTGGGCGCGGTTCCATTTTTCATCCATGTCAAAGAGGCGTAACTGGCGAGGTCATTGCCGGTTTTGTAGATTACATCGCCGGTGAATTTATCAAACGCTACAACCGCAGAACCGTTGGCAGTTACCTTGTCTAATTGTCCCGGTGGAACCTTGGCAGATTCCGGTGGCGATCCGCCAATCATCACGATGAGCTTGTCTTCGTGCACCACCGGGGAACTGGCAACGCCGAAGAAGTTCTGCACCACACCGAATGTCTTTGCCGTATCGACTTTCCAAATCGCTTGATGGGTGTCGCGATCTACACAAATCAACATACCTTCAACGCCGAATAAGTAGATCCGACCGTCGTCGATCAGCGGACTACTGCGTGGCCCCGCATCGTATCCATAAAGATCCGAATAGTTTGACTCGTATTTAAACGTCCACTTCAAATCCCCCGAATCGAAGTCCAAACACCTTAGCCGCGCGTCACCGTCTTTTTTGTCAAATTGGTACACCGATCGGTCGGCAACCGAACACATCGAATACCCCTCCCCCAGTTCGGTTTGCCACAGCAATTTCAGTTTGCCATTAGACCAATCCTTCAGGATGCCTTTTTCGACCGACGTGCTGTTAATGTCGGCACCAAGAAACCGAGGCCAATCCTGCGCGTCTGGCTTGGGCTCTGTTTGCCCCCATGCCGTCGTTCCCAACAGGCAGCCAAAGATCAAAATCCAGCAACTGAGGAAACGACGCAAGACAAAAAGGTGCGACCGATTACCAGTTTCGCAGAAGGCCTCGTTTTTGGTTTCTTTTGAGGAAGATTCCAAATCGCGGACCGGCGAAGGTGACAGAGGTGACAAAACAATTGGGAACAAAATTTTCTCGGCTGCAGTTCGACTTCAACTGGTTTAGTTCAGCCTTGCAATCTTTTCCTTCAACGCTTCGTTATTTTTAATCGCTGACACCAAATCTGTCGGGCTGAGCGGTTTTTGAAACCATTGAGCGATTCGGTTTTTACCAACGTCGACTTGTGCCGCATCGGGGGTTTGGCCGCTGATGGCAAAAATCTCGACGCCATCAAAGTCGATGTTGTTGCGGATCATGCGAATGGTCGAAGGGCCATCTAAACGGGGCATGTTCATATCCATCAAAATCAAATCGGGTTTACCGTGGGCTTTCAAATGCTCCATGGCTTCAACGCCATCAGAAACCGTGAGAACTTTGTATCCGTGAAGCCTTAAAAAACCGGCAAGCATCTCCCGTTCATTGGCGGCGTCTTCAACCAAAAGAGCGGTCAAAGTTTGGCCATATTCTGAAACGCTCTGACCGAGTCCGTTGATCGCTTTGTCCAGTTTTTCAACAGCAATATCCGGTTGCCCGTTGGCGATCAATTTTTTGGCAACAGAGGCCGCGATCGTGAGCGCGTTGAGCTTATTTCGAATCGCATGATCTGATTCAGCTTCGACCAGAACTTTTTTCACCTTGGGGGGATCGGTGGGCGACTCAAGTTCACCTCGAAGGATATTGACCTCCACAGGGGCCTTGATACCCAATCGTGCCATAGACCCTTTGATCTGGACAACCTCAATTGTAATATCTAATTCAGGGAATCGGATTGTGTCTTCAACTTTGCGTGACAGAACCAGCATGCGAGATCTCCATAAAAATAATCCAGCTTCCAAACTGAATGGTGAGCGACTTCCATGCCGGGGGACCTCTCAAACGATCGGTCAAGTGAACATCATGTTCTTTAAGCGAGATTGTCAGGTTTTTAAGATCGGTGTCAACGTGAGTATTCCGATCTTTAACAGCTTTAACGAAGGCGATTCTCATTAAACGCACGGCAATAACGTCAAATTATCTTCATCAGTGCGACAAAACGCCCTAAAGTCTCTCTTTGATATAGTGATCGTTGATACAGAATACACAAGAAGTCGGTTTCAGGATGCAGATTTAAATAACAAGTTCGCTACGTAGGTCTAGGGACCGGCGAATTGTTTTGCAGAATCATTATTTCCTGCTGGATGTTGAACTTTCATTTAAGCGTTTTTTGGTTGGCAGGTTTAGTTTCGCAACTGGATTGTGGTTGGCCGATGGAGGTTCGCTATCAGGATCCGGCCCGTCATGAGTATTGCAAAGCTCCCGCAGAATAGTGCTTACCAGCAAGTCGGGATTAGTGGGTTTGACGACGTGGAGGTGGAAACCGGCGGCCTTGGATTTTCTTTTATCATTTTCTTGGCCGTAGCCGGTCAGCGCAATCAATAGATTGGGTTTGTGTTTCATCTTCATGATTCGCTGAACGACTTGGAAGCCGTCTAAATCGGGCAGTCCGATATCGATTAGGCAAACAGAAGGTTCGAACTCTCGGAACCTTTTCACCGCTTCGAGTCCGTTGGCGGCGGCGGAAACTTCGAACCCTTCGTCGATCAGGAAATCAGCCAACATTTCACGGGCTCCATCGTTGTCTTCGACCAGCATCAATCTACGGCACGCCAAACTACTGACTGGAGGTATTTCGATCTTTTTGGCATCGATATTTCCAATTGTTTTTAACAGTGGCAGCGTTAAAGTAAATTTGCTGCCCAGGCCAAGCCCGGCGCTTTGGGCGCTAATGGTGCCTTGATGGGCTTTGGCAATCATTCTTACCAACGGCAGGCCAAGCCCCATGCCGCCCACGTTTCGATCGAGCGCCTGCTGGGCCTGGACGAAGACTTGAAAGACGCGCTGTTTTAATTCTTGGTCCATTCCTTCGCCATCGTCTTGGACTTCGATCACGACCGTCTCGTCAACGATGGAGATCGAGTACTGGATGTTGCCTCCGGCCGGTGTATACTTCGTCGCGTTGACCAGCAAATTCACTTGTGCTTGAATGATGCGTGCCGCGTCTGCGTTAACGTAAAGCGGTTTATCAGGTATTTCTAAGGTCAGCGTCTGCTGTTTTTCGGTAAGTCGCCCTTCGATGCATTCGACCACTTCTTCGGCAAGGGCAACCACGTCGATCGGCTTAAGATTCACGTTGAGTTTGTCGTAGGTAATGCGCGACACGTCCAACAGATCATCTAATAGCCGCGCTAACTGTTTGGCCTGTCTCTCTACTACGCGTCGTGCGGCGGCGTCTTTTTCAGCCTTAACACCGCCTTTACGCAGCACCGCCAAGGCGTTCATGATTGCGGCGATCGGGTTGCGAAGTTCGTGGGACAGCATCGCCAGAAATTGGTCGCGCTGCCGGACGGCTTCGAGGCTTACTTCTTCATTGTTTTTTTGTTTGGTGAAATCACGCAAGACAATCGACGCCGCAATCAATTGCCGATCAATGTTGTAAATCGGCGACACCGACATCTGCACATCAACGCCTTCACCATTACGACGGGCGGCTTTGAGTTGAATATGGTCGATTTTGTTTCCCCGCCTGATCAAATCCAGCGCTTCTTCCATCACGTTTTTCCCTTCCTCTTCAAAGGTTAAAACTTGGATGCTTTTGCCGACGATGTATTCAGCGGAGTGCCAGAACAACAGTTCAGAACCACGATTCCAAGTGCGAATGACTCCGTCGGGAGTGATTCGAAAAATCGCATCATCTGATGATTGGACGATTTCGGACAATTCAGCCAGCTTTTGTTCGGTTTCTTTGATGGTGGTGATGTCGATCAATGTCAACAGCACGCCATCGATTTTGCCGCGTGAGTTGTATGGCAACAATCGCATCAAGTACCAATTGCCGGCTTTGTCTTGGACTTCTTGTTCGACGGGCTTTTTAATCTCGACCACCGATTCCACCAATCCGACTAAGTCATCGTGCAGAAGTTCGTGATTAAAGGAGTCGATGTGCCGCCCTAGGTCTTGGGGGATCAGCCGAAACGTTTTGGCGATTCCCAGCGTGAATTTTCGAACTTTAAGTTCGCGGTCCAAGAAGATCGTGTCGACTTGAATGCTGTCTAAAAGATTCTCCATGTCATCGGTCATCTCGGTCATCTCAGTAATCTTGCGCTGATGTTCCGAGGTTACCGTGTAGAGTTCTTCGTTGATGCTATGGAGTTCTTCGTTGGTGCTTTGAAGTTCCTCATTGGAGGCAATTAGTTCTTCGTTGGCACCTTGCATCTCTTCGTTGGCGGATTTCAATTCCAAGATTGAATCGTGCAAACTTTCGCGCGTCGTGCGTAATTGTTCTTCGAGGAAACGGATTCTTTCTGCGTTGGTTGAAGGTGAATTGGCAAACTCATTGTCATTGGCTGAAAAATCGACTGGTGTTGTTTCTTCAAAGGTGACCAAATACTTTGGTGAACCGGGCGTTGAACCGACCGGTTTGATCGTGATGGTGTAGGACGGGTTGTCTTCCGCTTGGTTGTCCGCTCTCAGCCCCGAGTAGACAACCGGTTTGGGCTCATCGTTGACGCGTTTGATCCCGTTGGCGACCGCCACACCAAAAGTGGACGGTAGTAAATTCAAAAAATTGGATTCGGGGCGTCCCTGTTTGAAGGCCAAAAACTCCGTCGCTGTTCCAAAGACATGAATGATTTGATTATTGGCATCGATCAGCAAACCCGACGGCATGTACTCAACAAGCAATTCGTCGTAGACACTGATTAAGTCGGAGTCGTGGATCTTGTTTGGGTTACCCGCCCGGGGAAGGACCGGTCGTGGTGATGATTTGCCGACCAATCTCACGGTGCTTGATTTCACTGCCGAAATCTTGCGAAAGATACGCCACTTATCGTTGATGATCCGAAACTCATCAGCCAACCCGGCCAATGATTCGCTGGGGCCAAGAAATAAAGTCCCGTCGGTTTTGAGACTGAAGTTGAACAGGCTTAAAATCTTCTTTCGCGCTTCGGATTTCAAATAGATCAACAGATTGCGGCAGGCGATCAAATTCATTTTCGTAAACGGGGCGTCGTCGAGCAGATTATGCCGTGCAAAAACGATCCTTTGGCGAAGGTGCGGGCAGACCCGATAGCCTTCATCCGTTTTCTCAAAATAACGTTCGAGTCTTGCAGCGGACACGTTTTGGATACATTCAGCGGGGTAAACGCCGCGGCTGGCGACATCAACACAGTCTTCATTTACGTCCGTTGCGAAAATTTTCACATCCAAACTGTAAGGCCGGGTCTCTAAAATTTCGTCGATGATGATGGCGATCGAATAGGCTTCTTCGCCCGAGGCGCAGGCGGCAATCCAAACGCGAAACTCCCCGCTGGCGGCAGCCTGGTCCAGCATCGGCGGCAGCACTCGCAGTCGCAGTTCACGAAACGCGTCAGAACCACGGAAGAACTCGGTAACGCCGATCAACAAATCCGAATACAGCCGCTTCAGTTCTGTGGGGGCAGCGGCGATTCGGACGAGGTATTTTTCGAAATCGAGTTCCTTCATCAAACACATCCGCCGCTGAACGCGCCGGCCAAAGGCCTCAGATTCATACTGATCAAAATCGATGCCAAACTGATTATTCAGCAAGTCATACAACCGAGCTTCGGCGTCCATCGTTTTCGCAAACAGTGCTGATTTTAAATCGCTAGAATCACTGACCACTAATTCGTTGAATCGAATCAGGGAGTCCGGAATTTCATCGATGCTGGCAATAGAATCGACAATGCCGGTGTGAATCGCGGCGCGCGGCATCCCATTGAATTTCGCCGACAGTTCACTTTGCACGATCACCAAACCGCCGGCATCATGGATCTCGCGGATACCGCGGGCTCCGTCATCACCGGTTCCCGAAAGCACGATCGAAACCGCGTTGGGACCAATGTCGTTGGCTAGTGAGCAGAAAAACCGATCGATCAGTTTATTCTCGATTTGATTTGGGGCTAGGTCCCGCAAATACAAAACACGATTGGAGACGATCAGATCTTTGCCGCTGGGGAGGACGTAAACATTGTCGGGTTGGAGTTGCAGTTTATGGGTTATTTCATGGACCGGAAGTTTGGTCCAGCGGGCCAAAATCTGCGGCATCAAACTCTCGAAGTCAAGTGCTTGATGTTGCACCACGATATAAGCCATCCCCAGTCGCCCCGGCATAGACGAAAAAAGCTTTTCCAAAGCTTCGACGCCGCCTGCAGGGGCACCAATGCCGACCACAATCAGGTCGCTTTCGGTCAATGCGTTCGAAAGAGGGACCAATTGGTTTTGAGGCGATTGATTCGTTCCGTTTTTTTGTGACATGGGATTCATCGATAAACTTAAAAGGAGCCCCGTTGAGGTTTGAGGGGGGAAGATTCTTTTGGCCGCATCGGATTGCTTTTAATCTTCGAAGGAAGGCGCGTTTTCGAAAAACCAAGGGTCAGATCCTTTCTGTACTCAAATCTTTTTCGCACCGGCCGGCCAAGTAATGAGGATTTCAAATCAATGTCATGATGTCTTCGTGTTATCCCCCATATCAATAAAGTTAACAATTGCCCCGTTTACTTTTCCGTTACTCAGGTAAGGCAAAATACGAATCAGCACACAAGCTTTGGTGTTTTTTGTTATCGAGTTTTCTGTTATTGTATTTCCACTTTTGATGACGCCGCGCACCTTTTCATAGAAATTTTCTGACACGATGTGCGTTGCGAAATCGGTTAGATCCCGTCCGATATCGCTAGGTAGGAGTTTTATGTAGGACGCCGCGGCGGGTGTGAATTTCCGGACATTCATGTCAGAGTCAAGAAGAATCGTTCCGATGTCTGTGCTGGATAACAGGTTGTCGACGTCGTCTGTCATTTCCTCTAATGCTTCGATCTTGCGTTGGTTTTCTGCGTTGACCGAATACAGTTCCTCGTTGACGCTGTGTAGCTCTTGATTTGTGCTTTGTAATTCTTCGTTGGAAGCGACCAGTTGTTCGTTAGCGGCTTGCAGTTCTTCGTTGCTGGTTTCCAGTTCCTCAATCGTGGCACTGAGACTCTCTTTGGTGTACATCAACTCCGATTCCATCGCGGTGTACCGGTCGCTGTCAAGCTTCAGTTTGTGCGGACCAATCTGGGAGGTGGAAGCGCTATCAAGTGCCGGATCAGTTGGGTTCTGCTTAGTTGCGTTCTCAACCGCGTCCCGAAGTCCCTCCTCAATCGCGTTCCGATTAGGGCCCGCAGCATCGGATGGCCGTGTCTGAAATGCGATCAAGGCAACGAAGGTGCCGATCGAATGGCCGCTGAGGGCGCGAATGCTGACGTCGACGTATTCAGTTGATCCGGAGCTCAAGGGCATCGCGTAGTTCTGAAGAATAATTTGTTTGCCGATGTCACGGGAAGCGCGAATCAGGGCTGTCGAAAACGCTACTTTTGTATCACCGTCTAAGAACGCCATCAGGTCGCCAGAAAATCGACCTGAAGTACTTTTCAAATAACGATTCGCTTCGCCGAAGATATGCAAGACGTTGCGTTTGTCGTCTAATAAAATCCCCGACTCGATGAATTCCTTTAGGATCAGATCGTAGCTTTCGATCAACCCTAAGAAGCTGAGCGTTTCGGGGCGATCATTGTTGAGTAAATTGACCAACCGCCGAGGGCGCGTGGGTTCGATACTTTTTAATCGGGCAACCTCATTGTTGAGCAACGGCAAGTTCCGAGTCTTCCTGTACATCTTCCACGTCTCATCGACGGTTGCAAATTCTTCAACCATTTTGCCAGGCGACTCACTGACCCCCATCATCATGATTCCGCCTTTCTTCAAAGCGAAATGAAACGACTTGATCGCCTTTAACTGTGCTTCGGCGAGCAAATAGATCAGCAGGTTTCGACAAGTGACCAAATCAATTCTTGTGAACGGTGGGTCTTGGACCACATTATGTCGAGCGAAAACCAAGTGGCGGCGCAGTTCGGTTCCCACACGAAAAGAATTATGGCTTACTTGGGTAAAGAATTTTCTCTGCCGTTCCACCGCGACAAACTCCATGGAGTCGCGGTCGTAAATACCTCGTGACGCCGAATCCAGCGATCCCCCATGGACGTCGGTGGCGAAGATCTTATAGTTGGGTTCACGATCAATTAACACAAACGCTTCGTGGCACAGCGTCGCCACAGAATAAGCTTCTTCGCCGGTAGCACACCCCGCCACCCAAACACGATACTCTTCGCCGTCAGGCAATTCGCCGATAGCGCGTCTGATGTGTTGGGCCAATTTGCCAAAGGCATCGGTGTCCCTGAAAAACTTCGTCACGCCGATCAATAGGTCGTGGTACAGGATATCCAGTTCTTCAACATTTCCTTCCACGAACTGAGCGTAATCGAAAATAGAATCCAGTCGGCAAATCTGCTGACGCCGTTCGATTCGGCGAGCCACCGTGGCGGGCTTGTAAAAGGAAAATTCTATGTCATGCCGTTTCGACAACAGAGAAAAGATCAGCTGAATTCCGGTCAACTGTTGTTCATCCAATTTCACTTCCATCGCGGGCGTTTGGTTCGGCGAATCGAATTGCTTGACTAACCAGGCCGCCATTTTCTCCGGCGTCAGCACCAGATCCACACAGTTTGTTGCGGTCGCTGATTTTGGCATTCCATCAAATTGTGCCGATTCGACAGACTCCGCCAGAGTCGTGCCGCCTAAACTTTTGATCTTGGAAATTCCTGCGCTACCGTCACTGCCGGTTCCTGAAAGCACGGCGGCAATCGAACGTCCGCCAAAGCTTTCGGCCAATGACTGAAAGAAAGTGTCGATCGGTTTGGCAATTTGTGCGCGATCAAGAGCGTTGACCTCGAACCGATCTCCGCGCAGACGGATCTCTTTGGCCGGTGGAATCAAATAAATTGTCGCCGGAGCGATTGCGAGGCCGTTTTGGGCGATGACAACATTCATGTCGGTGTAGCGCCGAAGAATTTCGTCCATGTTGCTGTCGGCAACGGGTGAGATATGCTGAACCACGACGAAGGAAGCCCTCTCGGCGACCGGCAATGACTTAAACAGCCGTTCCAGCGAACGAAGCCCGCCGGCCGATGCGCCGATCCCGACGACAAACTGAATCGATTGGCAGATTCGTTGGTTGGAAACGGGGACTGTGTGGTCCGGTGGTTTGGGTTGAGATGATGTGGACATGAGATATTTGGGAAGGGAATGAAAATCAATTGCAAGGTCAAGCTTCAACCATTTCGACCATCGTGGAGTTCGGTGGCGTATTCATTTTAAGCAAAGTAAAGCAAATCAACGTGCCTTTTTCTGTATCGGGATCGAGCCAAATACGTCCGCGGTGCCGGAGAATAATTCGGCGGCAAATGGCCAGCCCCACTCCCGCACCGGGTACGTTTTCCGCAACGCCCAAACGGTGAAACATCGTAAAAATGTGTTCCGCATTCTTTTTGTCGATGCCGATGCCATTATCGATTAGTGAAATTCGGTAGTGGTCATCGAACGGGGCACAGGTGATGCGGACTTCAGGAGGATCGTCCGATCGATACTTCACCGCATTGTCGATTAAGTGATAAAACAGTTGCTTCAGTTGGTTGGCGTCGCCAAGCACCTTAGGAAGGTCCGCATCGTAGTGAACCCGCGCTTGCATCTCAGCGCTGTTGTTGGCGTCAATGATTGCACCGTTGATCGAAGTCGCTAAATCGACGCTGGTCAGTGGATTGGAAGACGTGTTGATCAGCGAATACGAAAGTAGGCCGTCGATCATGGTCCGTAAATGAGTGGCGCTGTTGCGGACGACTTTAGACGACTGAAGGATCGCGCTCTCATTTCCGTCTTCGACTGCGGTTTCCAAAACCTGCGTGGATTGAATAATTTGCCGCAAAGGCGTTTGTAAATCATGCGAAACCGAATATGCAAAATCCGGCAACTCTTGGCTGATCTGAGTCAGTGTTGCCGTCGCGTTCCGCACTCGTTCGGCTTCCCTGCCCCCTGAAACTTCAGTCAACTCCTCGATCTTCTCGATGTGTTCCCTGTTGACGGTATACAGTTCTTCGTTGACGCTGTGCAGTTCCTCGTTGGACGCGATAAGCTCTTCGTTGGTTGCCTGCAATTCTTCATTACTAGATTCGAGTTCTTCGACGGTGGCCTGCAACGTTTCGCGGGTGTAATTGAGTTCACGTTGGAGTTGTTCGTTACGGGAGTTTACTGCTTTCCCTCCCTTGTTGCGGTCGCCATAACCCTCGACAGAATACTCGGCAGCCTTGATGGGATTGGCGGCCTTGGTCGATTCGATCGTAATCAAAAATAATGGTTTGTCTGCTCGCCGATACGGTTCCACCGAAACACAGTACGTCTTTACATCGTCGCCGTCACTGACGCGCACGTTTTGGTAGGTTACCGGTGAATCCTCCTGTTTCGCTCGATGGGTGGCCGATTTGACAGCGACGCGCAGATCATGATCCAGCATCTTCAACACATCGTTGGAAGGCTTGCCTTCGGGGGGGGATAACAACTTTCGCGCCTCCCCGAAGCAGTGGACAAGTTCATTCACTTCATCCACCAACAGGCTCGGCGGCACGTGTTTGGCCAGCAAATCTTCGTAAGCCGTTGAAAGCCAATTTTCTTCATTAACGATCGCCGGTTGCCCGGCTAAATTGCGTTGCGATCGGTGCGACACAGACACCGCTGCAGGAGACAGCGACATGCCCGCAACGCTAGGCCAACGCACATCGCGTTGTTTGCGGTAAAACCGCCAGTGGCGGTCCACGCAATCAAATTCATCGCTGAGTTTGCCAACGGTTTCGCTGGGGCCAAGAAACAAAACCCCGCCAACCCGCAATCCAAAGTGGAACATGGACAGAATACGTGTTTGAACTTGGGGGTCTAAATAAATCAGAACGTTGCGACAGGTGATTAAATCAAGTCGCGTAAAAGGAGGGTCGCGCGTGAGATCGTTGGCCGCAAAGATCACGTTGTGGCGAATCGCGCGGCCGACGTTGCAGATGCTTCCGTTCTTTACGAAATACTTGTGCAGGTCGGGCGGAACCGTTTCCAGCACGTGGCTCGAATAAACCCCGGCACTCGCAATCTCAAGTGATTTTCGATGCACATCGGTAGCGAAGACTTTGAATTTCTGAGAACGGTTAACACGCGATAGACCTTCGGCGATCAATATCGCAATCGAATAAGCTTCTTCACCGGTCGCACAACCGCTGACCCAGATCCTAAGTTCAAGATTGGGGTCACTGCGATTGATAAGGTCAGGGATCACCAACTCACGCATTCGCTTAAAGGCGTCTGGATCGCGGAAAAAATGAGTCACCTCGACCAACAAATCACGGTATAGGTCGTCCGCTTCTTTGGCGTCACCCTCTAACAGGTTTAAATACTCAAGAAGATTGCTTGCCCCCGAAAGGTGAACTCTGCGTTCTAACCGGCGAGTGATCGTGGCGGGTTTGTAAAGGCTGAAATCGAGATTGTATTTTTCGCGGTACATCCGAAAAATCCGAAACAGCAACCTTTCATCTTTGATCGAGTTTTCATTTCGAAATTCCGTTTGCTGTAATGGACGGCGGTCTTTGTTGTTGCTGTAGTCGATGATGCGTTGGGGCATGTCTTGCGGATCGCAGATCAAATCAACCACGCCCGAACTGATCGCGGCCCGTGGCATCCCATCGAACCCGACCGTCTCCAAAGTTTGGACGATCACCAGACCTTGTTTTTCGTGGATTGCTTTGACGCCCCGGGAGCCGTCGCTGCCGGTGCCGGACATGATGATCGCCACGCCGCGCTCTTGGGCGTCTTGGGCCAAGGAATGGAAAAAGGTATCGATCGGGAGGTGCAACCCCGGCGTTGCACTTTTGTCGGTCAAAAGAAGCTTGCCTTCGGACATCACCATCGTCTTTTTTGGCGGGATCAAGTAAATCGAGTTGGGCTCGATCGTGATTCCGTCGCTGACCTTGTGAATTGGCATCTTGGTGTGCCGACTCAAAAGTTCGCTCATTAAGCTTTTGAAATCTGGCGATAGGTGCTGCACAACAACGAAAGCAAAGCCGCTGTCGGGCCGCATGTGATCGAAGAATTCTTCAATCGGTTTCAATCCGCCGGCCGACGCGCCAATGCCAACGATGAATGTTGGTTCGTTTGTGTCCGTCAAGTTTCACTCCGTACCGCGATTGAGTTCTATTAGTCGTTCTCTCCAGCTAAAACCTACGAGCGGTTTGCAATTTTTTTCCAACGTCGATTCATTGTGCGATCGTTCGCATCGGGCGGGGCTAATCTTGATCGGCACGTAACACCGACACGAACGCCTTCTGCGGAATGTTCACTGAACCAAATTGCTTCATTTTGGCCTTTCCCTTTTTTTGCTTCTCCAACAGCTTCTTTTTTCGGGTAACGTCGCCTCCGTAGAGTTTTTCTGTGACGTCTTTGCGAAACGGTGCGATCGTCGACCGCGCGATGACCGTTCCGCCAATCACCCCTTGAACGGGGATCTTGAATTGATGGCGAGGGATTTCTTTGGCTAAACGTTCGCAGTAATGCAACGCACGATCGCGCGCTTTTTCACGATGGACAAGGTACGACAGCGTATCTACAGGTTCTTTGTTTACTAAAATGTCGACCTTGACGACGTCGGTAGGCCGGTATTCGATTGGATCGTAGTCAAACGAACCATACCCCCGAGTGATCATTTTCAGTTTCCCGTAGAAATCAAACAACACTTCGCCCAACGGCATTTCGCTGACGACCTCTAACCGCCCGGTCGAAAGGTAGTTGATTGTCTGGCTCTCGGATCGGTGATCACGACACAATTCCATCACCGGCCCAACGTTCAATTCGGGGGTCAGGATCGAGGCTTTAATGTAGGGTTCGGTGATCGACTCAATTGACATCGGATCTGGCCAGTAGCTCGGATTGTCGACCTCGATTTCTTTGCCGTCCTTCAAGGTCACCTTGTAACTGACCGAAGGTGCAGAAATGACCAACCCGATGTCAAATTCGC
Organism: uncultured Pirellulaceae bacterium; assembly: GCA_937944405.1. Taxonomy (GTDB): domain Bacteria; phylum Planctomycetota; class Planctomycetia; order Pirellulales; family Pirellulaceae; genus Mariniblastus. Next base: position 5,837 of record CALDYR010000074.1, on the reverse strand, counting down.
GCTGCAGTCGCTCTTGCACGACGTCCAAATGCAGCAGCCCCAGAAATCCGCAGCGAAAACCAAAACCTAACGCTGCCGAAGAATCCTTTTCGAATGTCAACGCCGCGTCATTGATCGCCAGTTTCTCCAAGGCCTTGGTCAGATCAACATATTGATCGGTTGACATCGGGTAGATCGACGAAAACACGACCTGACGGGCCTCTTGGTAGCCTGGGATGGGTTCGGCGGCTGGATTATTGGCCAGCGTGATTGTGTCTCCAATTTCGATGTCCTGAACGCTTTTCACACCGGCAACGATATACCCGACTTCGCCGGCCGATAGTTGCGGTTTGGGCATCAGTTTCAGTTGGTTGTACCCAAGTTCGTCCACCGTAAAATCACGGTCGGCATGCATGAAGTGGATGGTGTCTTTGGCCTTGAGTGTCCCTTCCATCACACGACACTGCAAAATTACGCCGCGATATTTGTCAAAATGAGCGTCGAAGATCAGCGCCTTTAATTGTGCGGTTGGATCTCCAGTGGGCGGCGGAAGTTTTTCGACAATGCCTGCCAACACTGCGTCGATGCCTTCTCCCTTTTTGGCCGATACTGGGATGGCTTCGAACGGGTCGAGCCCCAGTTCGGCGTCGATCGCTTCGCGGGCTCGGTCGATGTCTGCGGCGGGTAAATCGATTTTATTGATCACCGGCAGCAAATCTAAATCGTGTTCCAACGCCAGATAAAGGTTGGCTACCGTTTGTGCCTCAACCCCTTGCGAGGCGTCAACGATAATCAAGGCTCCATCACCGGCCATCAACGATCGCCGAACCTCATGGGAGAAATCGACGTGTCCGGGCGTGTCGATCAGGTTCAGCAGATACGTTTTGCCATCGGGCGACGTGTAATCCAGCGAAATCGTGTTGCTCTTGATTGTGATGCCGCGTTCGCGCTCGATGTCCATGGAGTCGAGCATCTGGGTGTGCAGTTCGCGCTGCGTCACACCGCCACAGGTCTGAATCAGCCGGTCGGCCAACGTCGATTTGCCATGATCAATGTGAGCAATGATGCAAAAATTGCGAATGTGTTGCATTAAGTTCGGTCCATGGGACGGTTGACAATCAAACCTGAATTTTAATGGACGGGGGGCAAAACCGATAGTGTCGCAGGGCTCAGCAACGCCCCGAAGTTCGAAAACTCTCTTCAGATCGGACGGATTGTGCTCCACGGCGTGGTCAGGGTTGGGTTATAGAATAAGGACGACTTTGAGAGATGGCAATTTGACGATGGCCCGTCGATATTTCGCATCATTGATCGCATCATTGGGCTGTCGGAGGTGCTGTTAAATCAACCCAGTCCGTTGTGATCAAACGCGGGCAATCTATGCGGTTCACAGCGATGCTGATCGTGATGTTCCTGAACGCCACCGAATTCTTCAGCCAACGGACTCTGCGATAACCAACTCTGTGTTCTGCAATCGCCGTCGTTGGATTTCTCGAAAAGTATTGCCTTGGATGTCACTCATCGACCGGACCGCTGCTGGGATTCATCATCGGATCGACTGCCGTCAGAGAAACGGCGTTCCAAGCGATCGCGTTTTCACCCGACCTGATCGAAAAGATTTTGCTTAAAGTCTCTGTTTCCCAGATGGCGCCGCCTGACTCGGACCACCCCAGTCCTGAAGAATCTCGAAGGATCGTATCAGCCTTGTCTGGGTTACTGGAATAACGCCAATCCCAGTTTCACATTTTGCTGTTCGCCGAACTTCCTGAGAAGCTCAAATCGCCCCCGTGGGCAATGGAAACCTGTTCGACCATACAGAGTTCGTGTGCGATAGCGGAATGGGCCCCCCCTGACAAACATGACCATATCAATCTGCTGATTCTGATTGCCGACGGTGCTTCGTAAAACGTGGCGGGTGGTCGTTACATCGGCATGACGTACTTCGTCCATTGTCTAACGTGCATTTAACGTTGCTGAATAAAGTTGGCGTGCCGCTGGAGACGATTGCGGACAGCACCGGTCGGGTGGAAGACCTATTCGATCTGGTGTAATTTTAACGCTTTAATGTTGTTATATTCATTAGGGCAGCTTGAGGGCGGCATGGACGACGCCTTTTCGCAACCCGCCGGTGCTTGAAACTTCGACGGGGATCTGGAATGGTCTTCGACCGATTAAGTTTTCGCGGGCTAAGCTTCATCTGATTTGCCGGCGATCAAAGGTTGTAGCAGCGCGACGATCACGCCCCCGATTGCTCCGCACAGGTGACCGTCCCATGAGACCCCACTGTTGTTGGGGATGACTCCTATTAGTGTCGATCCGCCGTAGAGAAAACCGACTAATACAGCGACCAGCATGGGCACCAAGCGCTTCTCAAACCAGGCTGCTGCGAGAAAGAAAGTCACTAACCCGTATATTAACAGGCTCGCCCCGACATGGGAGATGACAAACGATTGAGTTCCGTTGCGGCCAAATAGCCACAGCAACGCGCCCCCAACAACGATCAGCGCGGCGACGGTTTTTGAAGAATGCGCCCGAGACCCCGCGAGTAAACTCAGCAGTACCAACAAGGGAACCGTGTTGGCCAAGACGTGCCCGAAATCCTTGTGCAAAAAAGTCATTGCAACGATTCCCGGAATTCGTTCGACACGGCGTGGAACCAACGCAAACCATTCGCTCAATGGTAACGCGCAGTCCAAAAAAAAGACGACCCAGATCACTCCCACCAAGAGCAACATTTTGCCGATCTCGTCGCCGATTGTGTGGCGGTTTTGGTAGCCGAAGTCATTACTGAGTCGCTGCATGGTGCATCACCTAGTTATTGTTGTACTGCCTCTTAATTGTAGCCAAAGTTCCCACGGGCAGGGCAAAGCCGGGGGGCTATGGATTGGCAATGAAATTGCGAGGGGCCATAGCTGCCTAAGAATGCTGGCCTTGAAAAAGGGATTGAAGCGTTGACATTTTCTTGTTCTGATACGGAAATAATTTTTCAACACTTATTCAGAAATGTCTCCGATGTCAGCAGAAGAACGACTTAAAGAACTTGGTTTCGAACTCCCACCGGCCCCCAAAGCCGTCGGTGTCTACAAACCGGCACTGACTGTTGGTAACCTGTGCCATACTTCGGGACATCTGCCTTTGATGCCCGACGGCAGCATGTTGACGGGCGTCGTTGGCAAAGACGCGACGGTTGAACAGGGCTACGACGCGGCTCGGCAAGCTGGGCTTGCAATTCTTTCGACGTTGCAAGCGTATTTAGGTTCGATCAACAAAGTGAAACGCGTCGTCAAGATATTCGGTATGGTCTACTGCACCAACGATTTCACTCAGCAACCCGCTGTCGTCAATGGCTGCAGTGAACTAATGGCGAAGGTTTTTGGTGAAGACATTGGCGTCGGCACCCGCAGCGCTGTCGGTGTTGCCGCGTTGCCGTTGGGCGTGTTGGTCGAAGTCGAAGGCATTTTCGAAGTTGAAGTTTAGGCCATGGAAGAAATTTTTGATCACGACTATGCACTGCCAACAGCGCTATCTCCTCGGTTGGCCATCGCGATGCGTCAGATTGAGTTTGCTCGATCTTACACGTCGACTATGCTGGACGATCTAACAGACGAAGATTGGTTCTGGTCGCCCGCAGAATTCCCAACGCACATCGCGTGGCAGGTTGGCCATCTGGCAATGTCAGAGTACGGTCTAACGCTGTTCCGCCAACGCGGGCGGCAGAGTGCTGACATGCAGTTGATGTCGGGTAAGTTTCGTAAGTTGTTTTTGCGTGGCAGCGCTCCCAAGCTCGATCGCACCCTTTATCCGCCGCCAGCTGAAATTATGGAAGTGCTCAGTCGAGTCCATAAACAGATGCGCATCGAAGTCCCCAATTTCGAGGATAACTTGGACGAAGAGATCGGCCCACCTCACGCCGCTTTTGCGACCAAGTACGGTGCGTTGCTGTTTGCGGCGGACCACGAGATGCTCCACGCCGGCCAAATTGGAATGCTCAGACGACTGATGGGCAAACCTGCCGTTCGTTGATTCTTTCCCGCAGCGGCGGTTGTCGCAACAGTGACGTTATATTTAAAAGTTCGCGGTTTCAACTGTGGAATCGACGGCAGAAGAAATCTACGAATCGTTTTGTCATGCACGCCCCAACGAACTTAATTTCAATCGCGCGCCTGACCAAGCGGTTCGGTAAATTCACAGCACTGGATGATGTGTCTTTAGAGGTCGCACATGGCGAGGTGTTTGGGTTGCTTGGGCCAAATGGCGCCGGAAAGTCGACGTTGATTCGCACGTTGATGGGATTTTTAAAGCCAACCGATGGTACCGCCGCGATCAACGGTTTGGACTGCGACCGCCAGCGCGTCGAAGTCCACGCTGGTGTCACGTATTTACCCGGCGATGCTCGATTGTACGGTTTGATGCGGGCTAGGTTTTTGATCAAACAGTTCTGTGGACTGCGTTCCAACGCCAGCGTGGAGAAGGCTTTAGAGATTGCGGACAGGTTAGAATTGAATTTGGAACGTTGGGTCGGTTTGATGTCGACCGGGATGAGGCAAAAACTGGCGTTGTCGGTCTGCCTGGCGGTGGATTGCCCATTGATCATCTTGGATGAACCGACTGCCAACCTCGACCCAACGATTCGTGGACGGGTGCTAGATTTAGTCAGCGAAGCCAAAATCACCGGTAAAACCGTTGTTTTCTCGTCTCACGTGCTGTCTGAAATTGAAGAGGTATGTGATCGTGTGGGGATCCTCAAACGCGGGCGATTGGTTTTTTTAAAACCGATGGCAGAAATCAACCAAAAACATCGCATTGGTTTCAAGATCAGTGGCCAGCTTTCCCCGCCGCCTGAACCGCTAAAATCACGGGTCACGATTCGACAAGACCATCGTGGTTACCAGGTGGAGACACCGGCCCGTGTGCCTGAGGTATTGCAGTGGTTGGCCCAACACCCGATCGAAGACGTCAATATCACTTCGATCGGCCTACGCAGCGTTTATGACCAATTTCATCAATAAAAGAATCGTCAATTGAACATAGCGCTCACTAAAAAATACTTTCACGAAGCCGCGATTCTTTTTGTGGGGTTGTTGATCGGCGTATTTACGTTTTGTTTTTTTCGAGTCCGGGTTGTTGGGAAATTGGACACCTCTCAGTTCCAACAAATCATGGATTTGCTTCCCAAGGACTGGCGTAAGTTCGCCGCGGTGGACTTCGAGTGGCTCGTCAGCTACCTCGGGCGTACGTCTTTTACGTTGGATGAACCGATGTTGGTGCTGTTGATTTCGGCATGGGCGATCGTGCGCGGGTCCGACGCGGTTAGCGGTGAACTCAGTCGAGGCACAATGGAAATGTTTTTAGCTCAACCGGTCAGCCGGCGGCGAGTGTTCGTAACGCACGCGGTGTGGACAGTGATGGGCGTGGGAATGCTGGTGTTGATGGCGTGGTTGGGCATGGCGGTGGGCGTGTGGACGACCTTTGTGGAAGAAACCCATTACCCGGACATCTTTGGTTTCCCGTTGACCTTCGCTGAACCTATTAAAACCGAAGTCGCGATGGCGTCCGAAGTCAGTCCGTGGATGTTCGTGCCGGGGTTGGTGAACCTTTTCGCGTTAGGGTTTTTCCTTGCCGGTGCGTCGGCAATGGTTTCCGCGTTTGATAGTTTCCGATGGCGCACGTTAGGGATAATGTCAGCGTTCTATTTCGCCAGCGCTGGGATCAAAATTCTGGGAATGTCTCTTGAAGAAAGCCGATGGGTGACGATGTTGAGCATCTTTGGGTTTTATTCGCCGGCCCATGCAATCGCAGTCACCGAAGATAATTGGGCAAATCAATGGACCCTGTTTCAGTACGATGACGCCGGAGCG
>CALDYR010000073.1 GCA_937944405.1 uncultured Pirellulaceae bacterium | reverse complement strand
ACAGATTGCACCGTAGCACGGGCAAGTCTTGGTCGATAATCAGTTGCCTCATCAAGCACGGCAGCCAGTGGAGTCCCCGGCAAAGTATCGCCGTTCACGCGAAAATCCCTGATGAAGGTGTTAAGATTGGGTAGAAATGGTAGGGCTGACTGAGGCAGGAAACGAAAATGAGCGAAGCGCAGTTGGGCGTCGCCCGGAGTACCAAAGTTTGCCGTGACGCGCCGTACGGAAACATTATTAAATCTTCCCGGCCGTGTGAATTCGGGACGGTTCAGTGCTCTATCACGACTGCTAACAAACCCGTTTAGAAATTCAACCGCGAACGCGCTTCCTGTGGATTCAGCATCGAGAATACTAATTCGATTGTGTGATCGCACAGCGTGAGGCTGGAAAAGCACGGAGGTTCGACCGCGTGTATTGAAGATCTCACTGGCACTTAAGTCCTGAATCCCATGTACATTCGCGATACCGCTCTCAAGTCGCAGCGTCACGCCGCCGATTGATCGAATGTTTCGGAACCTAACTCGGCTAGCAGCGTGTACCTGAATTGCTCCGAAGCTACCGGAATTATTGGTTGCGGTGATATTGGTAAAAGTACCTCGCGTTGGAACGGCACCATCGATTCTCTGAGCAAAACTGATACCGTCGTTTAAAACCGCGATTGTGGAGAACCGACTGAATCTATTATTGACAATCAGATTGGAAATCAGAAAGTTATCGACACCAGATACGGTAATGGCACGAAATCGTGCAATTTCCAGCGGATCAGATGGAATAGATGGCCCAAAAATACGAACTCTTCGGGAGTTGGCATTGCCAACAATACTGACATTGCGGATGCCGCCCGCCAACAAAAACATGGCCACCTCGTCGTCGCTCACGCCTGCAACTGATGATTCATCTGCCAGCAAAATCACATCGCGCCCAAAACGCAAATGCACGTTTGATTGCAGCCTAACGCCCCGAAGCCGATAGGTGCCATTTCTGAGAACAATGCGAGCACCCTGGAGGATGCCTCCACCGGGAAGCCTCGTTCGCCGGTCATTTGCATTCTCAATGGCCGCCATTAACCTGCGCGTGTCTGAGCTGTTGCCAGGACGCTCGGTGAAGTTAATCGTGGGAAGTCGTGAAAAATTAGCCGGGGTTGAATAACCGGGATTTATCGGCGCCACCTGCGCCACACTCGTTGATTGTTCTGCGACAATCACTGTCAAAAACACAACACAACAAACAACTCTTGAAACAGTCTTGATCATACAAAGTCTTCCTTCATGTTTGGTCGTTCCTTGGCCATTGTCCTTTAGCCAAAAAAAACAAGACGCCAATCAGTGAACAACATTAAAGCGGAGCAACGGGTCAAAGAGACCCGTTGGGTTACGACGTAGCATCAATAGTTTGACTCAATGAGCATCGGTGAAAGTACAGACTCTCTGTTTACCCTCCATTTATGATGTGGTGATTAGTAAAAAAATTCACCGACCTTTGGGGGAGGAATCCACCCCGTCGAAGGATTCTAACGTGTGCAAACAGCGCGGTGCTAGCGGTTTTGGAGTTTTTTTCAAAAAAACACAGTTTTAAAGGAAACTCTAGTGCAGCGTGCCAGCCTTAAAAGTAGGGGGCTAGTTTTGACTGAAAAGTTTCACTCTGCCTCCTGCCAAGGAAGTTATCATGCGCAAGAAATATATCGTCGATTTGGACCATTTGAGTCGCGACATTGCGGTTTCAGCGTTGGAGCGGCGATGATAACCAACTTGCTCCTTCTACGCCTTGAGACCGACGCAGCAATGGATCTGCGTTGCAATTGGCGTGCTGTTTGATCACCGAGCCACGGCGAGGTGGAATGACCGCGTCGATTTGTTGCTCTTGTAATCGGTCGTGAATGTCCCAACTGTGGTAAGCGCCATCGCCGTAGAATGTGTCGATCGCGCAGCCCGATTGCTTCACCAGATCCAAAGCTGGCACGCTGTCGTGAACATCATTGCCGGTGAAGACTTCAGCAACAATCTGATGGGTGTCAGGATCAACAGCGCGGTGAACCTTTCTCCCCGTGCGACGTCCACCGAGACCGTGCTGACGTAGTTTCCATTCGCCCTCTTGGTGCACTTTGAGGACGCTGTTTTCATTCCTGAAGCGTAAGACTTACAGCTTTAAAAGCTGCCGCTCTGGGATGGCCATCCAAGAGCGGCAGCGGTTTGAATATCGTCCGTAATTGGGTCAAAAGACCGTCTGTCACTGTAATCGCCAGGCGTCAGTTTTAACCCGAACCGTCCCAAGAGCAGCCAAAAGTCAGCTCGTACTTTTCTAGGCGGGGAGACAAATGGCAAAGACTGAAAACGGTTATGGGCTGGTCTTCGGCATTGATATTAAAGGCGAACCTTGACGCCCTCATCGGTCCTGAAGGTAGCGCTGAAACAATCGGCAACGTGAGTGTTTTCCAGCATGATTGTCGACGTTGGGTTTATTCTCAGGGGTTCGCTTAAAACTCTGGAGCCGACCTAACGATGGCATGCTAACATAACCGCCAGCGCTGGCCACAACGCCTGAAACGCTAACAGCTCTCTTGCCAGATTATCGTTGATTTCTACCGCACGAAAGAAGTCTCGCAAGTGACTTTTTACTATTCGATAAAAAACGGATTGGTGATCAGGCTTCGGCTTTATCCCAAATTCCGCTGACCGACGCTGCCCAAACGCGTCCGGTCAACGCGAAGCCTCAGTTTCCTGAGGTCGCATTGCATTGCAGAAAAAACAAACGCAGACTTCGATTTCCATAATCTGAGAGGCCGCTGGTTTTCAAGGCCAGCGACGAGTCTGGTCCGGTCATACAATTGGTTTTCAGTGCTACATTTTTCAGTCAACACAAACTCGATAAGCTATTGCCTTATGAGATCTTAGAATAAAACCTAATTTCCAAGAATCAGGGCAAGAGCGCGTCGGCCGATGAGTTCTGCTGCTAAAGCGTTCCAGTGGATTGTATCTTCAAGAAATGCGCCGAAAGCCATCTCGTCATCGATATCAAAACCATTGGCTCGAATCAACGAATCAACTCGTAGCAGGTCAACGTTATTCATTGCACGAGCGAGGCGCGCTTGACTCCCCCTGACGATGGTCCATGGTGTTCCACGACGTTCAGCCGCAGGCATTCTGGAGGATAGCTGGACAATCACAAAGTGCAAATTGCGAATACCGGTATCGGCGCGAAGACGATTGATAAGTCTTCGCAAGCGGGCTTCATATCGGTTAGCGATAGAATTTATTCTTGCGTCATTTTCACCTTGCACCCAAATAACAGACTTAATGTCGCTTGAGCTTTTTAACGAGTTGATTTGATCAACCAAACGATCATAAAGCTCCCCACGACTTGACACATTCCAATCAAGCCCGGCGACTTGTTGAAAACCCGTAGTGCCTCTCGAGGTAGTCACAACACGACCGCGCCTTCCTGCATCATTGAGCGCGAGTTGAACACCAGAGTTGTTGAACAGCCTGACTGCATTACTTTGGCCTGCAATAACGTACACATCATCGTTCTGAGTAGACGATCCCTGCTGCGCATGAACAGGGTGGGTGAACGCAATTGTAGCCAGTACCAGGCCAAGTAGCAGTTGCTGAGTTATGTTCGTTCGTATGGGTTCGAGTAAGTTCATTGATAGTACTCCAATCAAATGGGTGAAAAAAACATCGCTGTTTGTCGTGTTTTGCATGCCAAACATTAGTCGACTTCATCGAAAAGTTGTTTTGGCAACGCTGCTTTAACTGGCCAGCATCTGTCGAATAACGAAGCTTCCTCCAGACACTTTTAAAGGAGGCGGCCCTAGTAGATGGCCTAAACGCTACCACAGGGTAGTCAGCTAAGACCTAATTGGTACACACATTCCTAAAAAATCGGTCCATCTGGGTATTTCATGGGTCTGTTAGAATTCTTCGAGAATCACTCTTTGGAGAACTCAGACGGAGGGCAAAAAATTTATCAGCACATTCTTGGACTTACAACACCAAGGCCAGCGCATTTGAAAAATTGCTCCTTTGGCTCAATTTTTGCGGGCGATTGTTTTTAATCAAAAATTTTGGTGTGATCCAAATCGTAAACATCAACCGAACGACTCGGTTGCCTTGTGACTTCGCGAATCGAGTTTGTAATGCCTACAAAATCTCTTAAACCATTTTCATGCTTTGAGGCTCTTGTTGACCCTCGTCGCCAGCACGGCAACTTTCAACACAGCCTCTGTAACATCATCGTTCTGGCGCTTTGCGGTACCATCTGCTGCTGTGAAACTTGGGAGGATATCGAAGACTTTGGTAAAGAGCGTTAAGAATGGCTCGGCAAGTACCTTGAACTCAAGAACGGAATTTCCGGCCATGCCACCAGGGCGCGGGTGATATCCCGACTCGATACCGCAGCTTTCTTCACCTGCTTACAGCAGTGGATAGATCGCCTCCAACTGGATCTCAAAGGGCGCGGTGTTCACATCGACGGCAAGGACCGCGAGGCGAAGTATTCGACAATGCTTCGAATCGCAAGGCCATGCACATGGTCAGCGCGTGGGTTGATGAACTGAGCCCTTGTTTTGGGCAGGTCGTCACCGAACAGAAATCCAACGAGATTACCGAGATTCCGATGCTCCTGGAGATGCTCGAAATCAAAGGAACTGTTGTGACGCTCGATGCGATGGTCTGTCAGGAGAAAATCGTCGATAAGATCATTGAGAAAAAAGCTGGCTACGTGATTACGGTTAAAAACAACCAGCCCAAGCTTCGCCTTGCGATTGCCGGCGCGTTTGCCGACGCGTTTGAGCAGTACCTCGAGGACGACCTAAAAGACAAAGCGGTGCGTGCGCGCAAATATGAGTCCCGCGATCGAGGCCGGCTTGCTCAGCGGACGGTAACTGTTGCTCCAGTTCCTGAGGCAATGCAAGCCAGCGGCAAATGGAAGAACATCAAAAAAACGATTGGCATGGTTTACCGCCACCGCGAAGCTTTCAACACCGACAACCCTCGCGCGATTTCGGAGTCCGGTCATATGACCTGTTTTATCAGCAGCCTGAAGCCGACAGCCTCCCTTGTGGCGAAGCATCTGACAAAACATTGGACCGTTGAGAACAAGTTGCACTGGACGCTAGATAAAACTTTTAAAGAAGTCCGAAGCAGAATTCGCAAAGGGAGTAGCCCGGCCATCATGGGCAGTTTGCGACGCTTCGCGCTTTCTTTACTCAATCGCGACACTTCCATGCCCAAAACAAGCCTTAAGAGAAAAAGACTAAGGGCCGCGCTAAACACCGACAAGCTTGAGGCCGTTTTATTCAGCGTTTAACCCAATTCCAAATGCGCTGGCCCTGTCCTTAACGCCCGTCAAGAAAGTTGCCGTGACGCTGAAGAATCATTTGGACGGACTGCTGAGCTATTTTCGCCACCGCGTAATCAACGAAACAGCCAAGGGATTCAACAGCAGGATTCAAACGATCAAATCTGCTGCAAGAGGATTCAGAAGCTTCAAAAACTACAGGCTGCGAATTCTCTTTTATTGCGCGAAGCTCGATCTCATGCCAAAAACGAACCCCTGAATTCCCGGAGGAAACCTCGGTATATCTGTGTAATTTCCCTGCGGTAGCGGACCTCGACGTATCAATTGTGTCGTTTGACTCAGGATGATCCTCGACAACTGGCTGTTGTGGAGCATATTATCGTACACCACTTGGTGGCAAATTGCTGCTTTCGCCCATCCGACTTAGGGTTCCTAACATTGCGCAATACTACTATCACTTTCGGACATCGATTCGGCCTGAGTGCGGTTATCTTGGGGTTGACCATTTTCACTTTGGGGTGTCTGCAAGAAATCACTCACGCCCAATCGCTCAAATTTACCGCTTCCCAACTTGAGTTTTTCGAGAAGGAGGTGCGACCGCTGCTGATCACCCATTGCTACGAATGTCACAGCGCCGATTCGGAGAAACTGCAAGCGGGATTGTCAGTTGATAGCCGCTCGGGTTTGATCGTTGGTGGT
>CALDYR010000072.1 GCA_937944405.1 uncultured Pirellulaceae bacterium | reverse complement strand
GACTTTGTAGACAATGGACGAAGCGTTAAATCCGACGCCAAATCCGACGCCATTTTGATTCCTGACTCCAAATCCGACGCCGTAAGGGACGGCAAGCTTTCGCATCGAAATACACCGAACCAAAGAAAAAACGCACCCAGTCGCAAGCAGGTGCAACATGGGTGCGTTTCAGTGGACGATATTGGACTTGAACCAACGACCTCCACGATGTCAACGTGGCGCTCTAGCCAACTGAGCTAATCGTCCTCTAAGGCATCAGTTTAGCAACTTTTACACTTCTCCGGTATCGGTATTTCTATCCCTTTTTTTCACTTCTCCAAATATTTTTCGCCAACCCCAAACATTCGCCCCACAACAAACATTCGCCCCGCCACCGCCAATTCGCGCTCCGCCCGGTATGACGCTCAAATTCCACAAAGAGTCCAGCAGCCCGCGCTGCGAATTCAAAATGATCAAACCACGATTCGTCTTGCAACCTCCTACACCAGTTCATCGAAATTACAAAATCCGATCTCAATCGACCGCACCTTTTCAATTCCTATCCGCGCGAACCTTAAACGCCGAAACTTGCTCCGACTTGCCCTCCAAAGGCTCCGCTTCGAAACGCTTTACATAGGTGCTCACAGATACTGCAACGCAACGTTATCGTCGCACGTACAATAACTTTGGAACGTCGCGGTAGTGATCAGCAAGCAGCAAACAAAGGGTTTGCTGCTGCCAAAGCGAGATTGGAGTAGCGAATATTCTTGTTTTATGCTCTGTATGCAGTACAATTAATATTAAATCATGTTTTAGGATGAACAATGCGCGGACGCTTCGTTGCGCCGAGCTTTAATGGAATGTCGTTTAGAAGCGATCGGAATTGTTGATTTAACAATTGTGGACGCGATTTGGGTCCGTCCCGACCCTTGATGAATTGGAGAGTAAGATGAAATCGAGTTGGCGTAGAAATTTTAAAGTTGGTCAAACCGTCGTCTATCGGATGCCAAAATCAAGTACCTCGCCTGGCCAACGTGCGATTAACGTGCGACCTTCCACCGCCGGTGAGTCTTATAATTACGAAGTAGAAAAATACTGGGTGGTTTCAAAGGTATTCGGAGACCAGCGTGTCGAATTGGTAACCCGGACCGGGAAACGCCATGTCATCTCGGTTGACGACAAACGACTCCGACTCGCGTCTTGGATCGAACGCACGTTTAGCGCTGACCGATTCCCAAATCTGGACTTGCTGGGCGAGGGATCTTTGGATTCATTAGTCTAAACGCCCCAAGACGACCAGCGTGTAGATTTGATGTTCGCCGGCGACGACCCCACAACAGCCATCCCGTGAACGCGAAAGCCTCACAACCGCCCCGGGCAATCGAAACCGCCAACCCCAATCGCAGATGCCCAAAGCGCGGCGGGGTGCAAGCAGCGTTATCTGTGGCAGATGGCGTCAAATCGACGCCTCATTTTTTAAAAAACGCCGCACTGCGGACGGTATCTGCTCAATTTTTTGTGAAAAGTTGACATCATTGCGATTGCGTGGCAAAGTCCCGCAAACTGGCAAAACAATCATGCGTTTGCACGGTTTGATGTTGGTGAGATCTTCGGTTGTGACGACCGCCGGCAGTCTTAGGCCGGTAAAACATGAACACCCCAAACCACACCGTCCCTTGGCGGCCGTTTTCTTGGCCATGGTGTTGAGGGGCATGGCGTTGCTGGTTTTTGACGTAGAGAATCGCCCTTGATCGACGTTTATTTAAATTGAGTAGGCGTTTAGTGACTTCATCAAATGAAAACGGAAACTCGGATAGGTTCTCAAGCACTGGCGCTACGAAAACGCGGATTCTAGTCGCGTTATGGTTCACGTTTTGTGTTATGCAGGTGTTGGCGCTAAATTTCAACTGGGCGTCACAATCGTTCGCGCTGCAGCAGACCGACCGAACCGCCGCATCAAATGGCTCAGAAGTCAAAGACACCGTCGATCGTGCTTCGACGATTGATTCTGCCGCATCAGGATCGGCAGGCGGCCAACTGTTGTCAGACAGCGCCCGATCGTACCAGCAAGACATCATCGTGCCGTTTCTTGAGTCGCATTGTGCGGACTGTCACTTAGACGGCGCTCGAGAGGGCGGTGTAGAACTGGACGATCTCTTCAACCGCAATCTAAATAACGATTTGGTGCAATTGTGGGATCGCGTGTTGACGCAGTTACGTTTGGGGCTAATGCCGCCAATCGATTTGGATCGGCCATCCGAAGATCAAAAAGCAGAGGTTGTTCAATGGGTTAAGCACGCCGTCTTTCAAATCTCCCCACAACACCCGCATCCAGGGCGCGCTGTGATCGGGCGGCTCAATCGTGTTGAGTACCGCAACACGGTTTTAGATTTGATGGATTACCGAATTGATACCGCTTTGTTATTCCCGCCCGACGATACGGGGCATGGTTTTGACAACATTGGCGAAGTATTAACTTTGTCGCCGCTGTTGATGGAGAAGTACATCGATGCGGCAACGGAGACCGTATTTGCAAAAGTGCCGCAAGTGGCTGCGATACCGCGTGTTCGGCGGTTGGAAGGAGAGGCTTACCGGCTCAAGGGGGCCGCTCGGTTGAACAAACACAAAAAACCGCGTTTCGATTATCATCTTGGCGGCAGCGCCAGGGCCAGATTTAAAATTCAACAGGCCGGCGAGTATCGATTGGCAGTAGACCTAGTTGCAACTGAAAAGTACGTCCAAGACGCAGTCGACCGTAATGCGTGTCGCTTAAAAATAACGTGTTCTGAAGAGGTTTTACTGGAGCAAGAATTTACGCGCGAAGCTCGAAAACCCATCAGCGTTAAACTTCAACGCGACTGGGTGGCAGGAGAGCACGATATCCAAATCGAAGTCACCCCCACAAGGATCGCTCAATCGAATCGGCAGTTGAGAATTCAAATTGAACAGACACAGCTGATTGGGCCTTTAGATCAACCCGAAAGTTTCTTGCGTCCGAAGGGGTATGCTGATTTTTTCGAAGATCGCAAACTCGAATCCAGTGCCCAACGGCGGCAATCTGCGGAACGATTGCTGAACCGTTTTGCTTCCCGCGCATTTCGGCGGCCGGTTTCTCAAGACGCGCTACGCCGGTTGGTCGATTTGGCTCAATCGGTTTGGGAATCCGATAGCGGAACATTTGAGTCAGGCGTCTCCCAAGCGCTGATTGCGGTTTTGTCATCGCCCAGTTTTATCTTCAAAGAAACGTTTGCTGAACCTTCTAACGATCGTTTTCCTTTGATCGATGAGTATTCGTTGGCGACACGATTGTCGTATTTTTTGTGGTCCACAATGCCCGACGAACGCCTCATCGAGTTAGCCGATCGGGGCATGTTACGCGAAAATTTAGATTCCGAAGTTCAACGGATGATCGCCGACGACCGGTTCGAGTCATTTTATCAAAACTTCATCGGCCAATGGTTGCAAACACGCGACGTGATGGATGTGACGATCAATGCGTCGGCCATCGTCAGCCGAGACCAAGACAGGGAAAAGAAACGCGCATTGAGAGAACGTTTGAAATTTTTCAAATCGCTCAAAAACGATTTAACTCAAGCTCAGGCTGAGCAACAAAAACAGATCAATGCGGAGCTTCGCCAGCTGCGTGAAGCATCAAAAGCTTTCCAGTTGACCCAGAATTTGAGAAAATCGATGCAACAGGAAACCCAGATGCTGTTCAAGCATCTGGTTGAGACCGACGCTGATTTGATTCGATTGATCGACTGCGACTATAGCTTTCTCAATGAGAAACTTGCCAAGCACTACGGTATCGATGGGATTAAAGGATCGGAGATGCGGCGGGTCGCCCTTAAACCGGAGCACCACCGAGGCGGGCTATTGACACATGGTTCCTTGTTAACGGTGACTTCAAATCCTGATCGGACATCGCCTGTAAAACGCGGGTTATTTATCCTTGAGAATATACTGGGGATTCCCACCGGTGCGCCGCCGCCAGACATTCCTTCTTTGGAGGAAGCCGGTGGGAAAGCCCATGGTAAACTAACACTACGGGAGTCGCTGGCGCGGCATCGTGCAGATGCGTCGTGTAGTTCATGCCACAACCGCATGGATCCGCTGGGTTTAGCGTTGGAGAATTTTGATGCCTTGGGGCGCTATCGGGATCGGGACGCGGGCACCCCGGTGGATGCCAGCGGGACTTTAATCACAGGTGAGGAATTCAAAAATGTCCAAGAACTCAAACAGATTCTTTCCAAAAACCATCGCCGTAAATTTTATCGATGCCTAAGTTCCAAAGTATTAACTTACGCGCTGGGACGCTCCGTCGACTATCGCGATACGCAAACCATCGACGACCTTGTCACCAAGTTTGAAGCCTCTGGCGCTACCGCGGAATCGCTGTTGAAGGCGGTGATCGGGTCACCCAGTTTCCAAAGAACCGCCCAATAGAATTTTTAAAAACGGAGAGCGTCTGATGAGAACATTAAATCGCCGAAGCTTTCTTCGGGGCACCGGCGCAGCGATTGCGTTGCCGGCGCTGAGTTCGTTGTCGCCGGTGGCAGCGCTGGCAATGGGTGATACCGCGCGAGGCGTGGGAACGACCGCCGGCCAGGCTCCCTTGCGCGCCGCGTTTGTGTACTTCCCCAACGGTGCGATCCAGAAATCATGGTGGCCCAAAAACCAATCGGGGGATTATGTGCTCAGCCCCACGCTCCAACCGTTAGCAGCGGTCAAATCTTCGGTGCAGGTGCTGAAGGGTTTGGATCTGGCGACCGCCGAACCGGGCAAAGACGGTGCAGGCGACCACGCGCGGGGCAATGGAACGTTCCTAACCGGCGTGCGGTTAAATAAAAGCGCCACCGATATTCGCGCCGGCATTTCGATCGACCAGGTCATCGCCAATCGCATCGGCGGTCAAACTCGGTTTCGATCGCTGGAGCTAACGTGCGATAACAAACGCCCGTCGGGTGAGTGCGATTCGGGGTACTCGTGCGCGTACCAGTACAATATGTCTTGGAAGTCCCCGACCACGCCGATGATTCCCGAAGCCAACCCACGTTTGGTGTTCGAGCGACTGTTTGGTGCGGGTGAGCCCAAAGACAGACGAAGAAACTTTGCCCAACGTCTGTCTCAGCAGAAGTCAGTTTTGGATTTTGTGATGCAGGACGCACGTGATATGCAGCATCGTTTGCAGCGTTCAGACCGCCGAAAGTTGGACGAATACCTCGCATCGGTCCGATCGATAGAAAGACGCATTCAAAGTGCGGAACAATTCGAAGTACCCAACGTGAACGGCGTCGCCACGCCGCCGGGCGTTCCTGATTCGTATCGCGAACACATTTCGTTGATGTTTGATTTGATGCGATTGGCGTTTGAAACCGATTCAACGCGCGTCGCAACCTTCAGTTTGGCTCATGATGGTAGCAACCGGTCCTTTCAAGAGATCGATGTTGTCGGGGGCCATCATGAACTCAGCCACCACAAGAACAAACCCGAAACGATCGAAAAGATCACACGCATCGACAAATTCTACGTCCAACAGTTGGCCCGGTTTCTGGCTTCTCTAGAAGAAAAGCAGGACATAGATGGGAACTCCATTTTGCATAACTCAATGATTGTCTACGGCAGCGGCAACGCCGACGGCAACCGCCACACCCACTCCAATCTGCCGGTGTTATTGGCGGGCACCGGCGGGGGTACGATCCAATCGGGCCGTTTGGTTGACCACGATTCAAAACCACTATCGAACCTGTTCTTATCGATCGCAGATAGGATGGGTGTGGGCGCCCTGAATTCCTTCGGTGATTCGACGGGCCCTTTAACCGATGTTTAATCGCCCAGTTGCGTTTAGTGACTTCAGCGCGTTTTTGAATTAGAATCATGGCCCGGCGGGCGACCTTACCTGGCTGTTTTCAGGAACCACTTCAGCACTGTCGACACCGACAGGACGTGGCCTGTTGGTTAACCCGAGAAGAAGCAAAAATCCATCGCTGCCTCCACACCATTGCAATAGCGCAGCAGCATCAGCACCGCCCCGCTGCGGATATTTTATTCCCCCACATCAGACCCATTTTATCGTGATTGAAAAATGCTCTTCGGCCGATTCACCGAAACCGCTGGAGATTGTTGCGCGTGGTGATGAAAATGATGTCTTCATGGACCTTTCATTTTCGGTACCGTATCGGCATCGCGTTTGGTTTTGCGAAAACGTGTTTGATCCGCAGTGTGACATTCTCAAAAAGTGTTTCGATGACGGTGATCGAAACCGACATGATCTTGAGCAGGATTCGGCGAAGGTGCAAATCTGGATCGACAACGCCGTGGCGGACTGCCATCCTGAATTTTTGCATGCGCTGACAGCCTGGATAGCCGCCGATTCGAAGCTTCAGTTGACCCGGGCTCCGGAATTCATCGGCGGCGGTGAAACGTGCAAGAATGATTGGAGAATCGTGCAAAATTTACTCGGCGCGATCAATGACGATCAACTCGATCGACGCAGTTACATTGTGGTGATCGGCGGTGGCGCGGTGTTGGATGTGGTAGGATACGCTGCTGCGGTGGCCCACCGGGGCATTCGTCTGATTCGTTTCCCGTCGACAACGTTGGCTCAGGCGGACAGTGGTGTCGGGGTAAAAAACGCGGTCAACGAATTTGGAAAAAAGAACTGGAAGGGTACGTTTGCCGTGCCGTGGGCGGTGGTCAATGACTATTCTTTATTGGATTCGTTGCCAACGTCTACCTTTGTCAGCGGATTCTCCGAAGCGGTGAAAGTCGCGCTGTTGAAATCACCGGCTTCGTTTAATTTCCTCTGTGACAACGCAGATGAAATTCGAGCGCGCGATCCATCAACGGCGTCACACGCGATTCAAGAATCCGCGATCCACCACCTGCGCCATATCGCCCAAGGCGGGGATCCGTTTGAATTGATGGAGGCTCGGCCGTTGGACTTCGGCCATTGGCTGGCTCATAAGATCGAAGCGCTCAGTGATTACGGAATCACTCACGGGGATGCGGTGTCGTTGGGGTTGGCGGTGGATGTGCTGTATTCGGTGGAGATTTTGGGTTTGGAGTCCGACACCGCCGAACGTGTCATTGGTTGCCTTCGGCGTCTGGGTTTGCCAGTTTGGGATCCACTGCTTGATCGCCAACGCCGGCAATTGTTGGCAGGATTAGAGGAGTTTCGTCAGCATCTCGGTGGGCGTTTAACGGTGACGATGTTAGCCGCAGTAGGACGTCCGGTTAACATTCACGAAATCGACCATCAGGCGGTAGATCGCGCGATCGACGCGTTAAAGGGCCGTTCTTTCGACTCCTGAGGAGAACCGTTGGCACTATAAAAACCGACGTTGGAGGGATATCTAAGGAGCTTGGCGGCATTTGAACGGCGCTTCTCAAACTGCGTTCGTTCGGCTACGATGCGATGCCAATCATTTCGTCTTTGTCACACGTATTTTTATGACTGATAATGCTTCGGGCGATTCGCCCCGGCTTCCACCGGCAGTATCTAAGCCATCGGGCAAAGCCGCGCGCGTGATCGAAGGAGCGAAGTTCGGCATGTTCGGCGGTGTTTTTACCCCCTGCACGTTGACGATTTTGGGCGTGATCATGTTCCTGCGTTACGGGCAGGTTGTCGGTAGCGCGGGGCTGTTGTGGGCGTTGGTCATTTTGGCGGTTTCCAAACTGATCACAATTTTGACGACGCTTTCGTTGTCCGCCGCTGCCACCAACACGCGCGTTCAAGGCGGCGGTGCTTACTTTCTGATCAGTCGCAGTCTTGGCGTTGAATTCGGCGGAGCGATTGGGTTGGTATTCTTTTTGGCCCAAGCGATTTCGGTATCGATGTATGTCATCGGATTCACCGAAGCGTTCGAGCAGACGGTGCCTTTTGCGATCAATTTCAAGTTGGTCGCAATCGCTTGTAATACGCTGGTATTTACATGTGTGTTTATCGGGGCCGGTTGGACGATCAAGCTTCAGTATTTCATTCTTGTGACTTTGATTGCGTCGTTGTTTTCATTTTTCTTGGGCGCCCAGCCATTATTCAGTTTTGAGCTACTGCGTTCAAATTTAGGCAGCGCCTATGAAATGGGGGACAACGGCAGTCGCGAGAATTTGTTCACCATGTTTGCATTGTTCTTTCCAGCGGTGACCGGGATCATGGCCGGCGCGAACATGTCTGGCGATCTTAAAGAGCCCAGCCAAGCGATCCCCAAAGGCACGTTGTGGGCGGTGGTGGCGACGGCGATCGTTTACGCCGGGATCGCAATTGTGCTTGCCGGTTCGGCCAGCAACCGTGCGCTGCATGACGATCCTTTGATTGTTCGGACCGTGTCGCTGTGGCCTTGGTTAATTACCGCTGGCGTTTTCGCGGCAACGCTGTCGAGTGCTTTGGGCAGCATGATGGGCGCTCCGCGTATTCTACAAGCGCTCGCCCGAGATACGATTTTTCCAAAATTGCAAATCTTTGCCGTCGGCAGCGGCCCTAGTGCTGAACCGCGCCGCGCGATTATTTTGACGTATGTTCTTTCGACGATCTGTATCATCGCCGGCGATTTGAATTCGATCGCCCCGTTGATCACGATGGCCTTCATGATCACGTACGGCACGATCAATCTGGCGACGTTCTATGAAACGATCACAAAGAATCCAAGTTACCGTCCGACGTTTCGCTACAGCCATTGGAGCACGGCGCTGTTGGGGGCTGTCGGGTGTGCCAGCGTTATGTTGTTGATCGATTGGAAGTGGGCGTTCTGGTCCACGGCGATCATGGCAGGAATCTATTATTTTATCTATCGAAAGCAAGTGGTTTCGCGCTGGGGTGATCTGAGCAACGGTTTGATGTTCGAACGAACGCGTAAAAACCTATTGAAGTTAGAACAAACCCTGTACCACCCCAAGAACTGGCGACCGATCATTTTAGCGATGAGCGGCGGTAGCGCGAATCGACGTTACTTGGCAATTTTTGGCCATTGGCTGACCAGCGGCCACGGCATCCTCAACATCGGCCAAGTCATTCAAGGCAACGTTGAAGATCTGATCGACCGGATTGAAAACCAAGAAGAAGTCTTGAGTAACTTCATCCGCAAGGAAGAGCTCGAAGCGTTTCCCAATGTGGTCGCCTCTCCTACGGTTTCTGAAGGAATCGAGTATCTGATTCAGTGCAGCGGGTTGGGTGCGTTGCGTCCCAACACGCTGTTGTTGGGTTGGCCCGGTGCCGAAAGTAAAGCCGAACCTTTGGTGGCGTCGATGCGTGTCATTGAAGAACTTGGGCGGAACGTGATCATCGCGAAATTCAACGAAGTCGATGAGGATCCTTGGTTGGCCCCACCGGGCACGATCGACGTTTGGTGGCGCGGTCGTCAGAACGGCGAACTGATGCTGTTGCTGGCTCATTTGCTCAAACAGAATCGCGAGTGGCAGAATCGAACGATCCGGTTAATGCGGATCGTCAGCGATGAAGCAGCCCGAGAGGAAGTCGAGCGCCATCTACGCGAACTGGCAATTAACTCACGAATTGAGGTAAAAACCGAAGTGTTCGTTTCGGACGACGCAACATCGGTGATTCAGCGCCAATCGCGTCATTCGGCGATTGCGTTCTTAGGTTTTGCGTTGCCCGCAGAAGGCACCGAAGCCCACTTTTTCCACTCCATGGAACAGATGTCGTTAGAGATTCCCCGTACCTTGCTGATCAGCAGTATTGGGAACATGAAGTTGGAAACGTAGCCACCGGCGACGTTAAAATTCGACATTTTCCGTGAAAACGAGCCTTTTGTGATTTGCGTTTGCTCAATTGCCGATGTGTTATTTATCATAGGCGGTTTGCAGATCACCCCCGCGATTTTAACCTTTTGTTTCCCCCTTTGCCAAACGATTGCTGTCGAGCAATTACGAGGATTCCATGCCGAGCGAAACTGCTTCCGTTGCGAACACCGACGATGCTTCAAATGACGTGTATTTTCGTTGCTTCAACGGATGTGAAGGTCGTTATTCAGTCTTCGAAGTGATGTACCGTTGTCCCAAGTGCGACAGTTTGCTAGAAGTCCACCACCAGCGCGAACCCCTGAAGAGGAAATCCGCTGCACAGTGGAAGGAAATTCTCAATTCCCGTGCCAGCACTACAAAATGGCCCTATGGCAGCGGCGTTTGGGGGATGAAGGAATGGGTCATTCCTTCGATGGACAGCGAAAATGTTGTCAGCATGAACGAAGGGAACACGAACCTTTTCTGGGCCGACCGACTGGGTCAGCAATTAGGCGTGCCCGATCTCTGGATTAAGCTATGCGGCAACAGCCACACCGGCAGCTTCAAAGATCTTGGCATGACCGTTTTAGTTAGCGTCGTCAAACAAATGATGACCATGAAAGACAACCCGGTCAAAGCCGTTGCATGTGCTTCGACCGGTGATACAAGCGCAGCGTTGGCAGCCTACGCAGCCTACGCCGGCATTCCGGCGGTGATCTTTTTACCGGCGGGCAAAGTCAGCACCGCACAATTGATTCAACCGGTTTCCAACGGGGCTCATGTGTTGGCCCTGGACACCGATTTTGATGGCTGTATGAAGATTGTCCAAGAGGTCACCCAAGACAGCAGCATTTATCTGGCTAATTCGATGAATAGTCTGCGCATCGAGGGGCAAAAAACGGTCGGGATTGAAATTGTCCGCCAGTTCAATTGGGAAGTCCCCGATTGGATCATCATCCCGGTGGGAAATCTTGGCAACATCAGTGCTCTGCATAAGGGGTTTCAGTTGATGATGGATTTGGGCGTGATCGATAAAATGCCTCGCCTAGTTGCTGCTCAAGCGGCACAAGCCGATCCGTTCTATCGATCGTTCAAAAATAATTTCAAGGAAAAGGTTGCCGTTACCGCCGGCGAAACGTTAGCCAACGCCATCCGCATCGGCGATCCGGTCAGCTACGACAAAGCAGTCGCGGCGGTCAAAGCCACCCACGGCATCGTTGAACAGGCCACCGAAACCGAACTGGCTCAAGCGGCAGCTCAAGCGGATTTGACCGGCATGTATTGCTGCCCCCACACTGGCGTCGCGATGGCGGTGCTGAAAAAACTGGTGGCCGATGGAACGATCAAAAAATCAGACCGCACCGTCGTGATCAGCACCGCTCACGGTCTTAAATTCACCGATTTCAAAGTCAATTACCATGAATCTAAATTGGCGATGGACTGCACCATGGCCAATCCTCCAAAATACCTCCCCGCTGACGCAAATGCCGTCAAGGACGAAATTGCGAAACGTTTAGAATCGTAACGGTCACCGGTGATTTGGCCGGCGTCGGTGCGTTGGCCTGACGGTGGACAACAGCCAATCACATCTGGTGTTAGCCAAAAACACCAAGCCGTACCCAGCACAGTGCTCTGCCGTTCCCCCAAATCGGTTTCGGGCGAGTGCTAGGTGGCCTGCCGCGTGGGGCCACGCGGTGTATTGGTGGGGCCCTTATCGTGTCAGCGTTGCTAATGCTAAACAGTGCCTTCATCTGTCTTGGACAGTACGACGTTATGAGGTTGCTTGAGAATTTTTTGCAACGCCGCTAGGTCGACCGGTTTCATCATGTAATGATCGAAACCACGACTCAAAATTTCGGCCCCGTTTTCATTCCCCGTCACAGCGATAAACTGGATCCAATGGTCCTTTAAATCTTTCTTTAGTTGATTCATGACCTCAACTCCGTTCCTTCCCGGCAGCGCGATGTCCAACAAGACATAATCGGGCCTCATGGAACGCCCGCGTTTCAAACCACTGATACCGTCGTAAGCGACCTCGACGGTGTGACCATCCATTTCCAGAATGGTTTTGAGCGCGTTGGCGGCGTCGATACCATCGTCAACGATCAGCACTTTTTGCAGGTTGGCCTGGGGTTGCTTTTGGAATCGGCTTTGCTGTTTCAAACAGTTGGAAACCAATGTCAGAAATTCGTGCTTCACCAACGGTTTGGTTAAATAGTGCGTACACCCCGCCTCGAGACAGGTCTCTCTGTCCCCTTCCATCGCGTGGGCGGTTAAGGCGATGACCGGAAATTCAAACCCGCTGCCGCGCAGTTCTTTCGTGGCCTGATAACCGTCTAAAACCGGCATCTGCATGTCCATGATGACTAGGTCAAAGTCGTCTCCCGTTTGGTGGGCTTGATGTACCATTTCGAGACATTGCCGTCCGTTATCGGCGGTCCAAACACTGGCCCCGACCTCTTCGAGGTATTGCTGGGCGATGAAACGAACTTCGCGGCGGTCATCCACCACCAGAACCGCGCCCTTGAGTTTAATGTTGCTCGTGGGAGCGGGAAGCGACGCGGATTTACTGAAATCAAAGCCCTCCGCACCAACCAATTCGTTGGGGTCGACGTTGCCGATCGCAATTTCGAAAGAAAAGGTGCTGCCTTCATCCAAGGCACTGACGATGGAAATGGTTCCGCCTAAACTTTCCGCCAATCTTTGGCTGATCGCCAGCCCAAGGCCGGTGCCCCCAAATTTCCGATCGACCGAGGCATCGGCTTGAATGAAGGGTTGGAACAGTTTTGCGATTTGCTCTTCTGACAACCCGATCCCTGTATCGCTAACCGCGAATTTCAAACGGCTCCTCTGCGTTCTATCTTTCAGATGTTCAATCGTTAAACAGACTTCTCCATGTTGCGTGAACTTGATTGCATTGCCGAGTAAATTCAGCAGGATTTGCTTCAGCCGTTTGGCGTCACTGTTGACGATTTTAGGAATGTTGCCTTTTGGTTTAACCGATAGTTTGAGTCCCTTCTCTTGAGCCCGCAAATCCAACAGCGCTCGCAGGTCTTGGACCAGACAATCAATCCGAAACGGTTCCTTCACCAACTCTATTTTACCAGCCTCAATTTTTGAGATATCAAGGATGTCGTTGATGATGTCCAACAAAAACATGCCGTTGTTGCGGATGATTTCGACACAGTTCAAATCATCAGGGTCGGTCAGGTGCCGCGACAGAATCTCAGAGTATCCGATGATCGAACTCATCGGGGTTCGAATTTCGTGGCTCATGTTGGCCAAGAATTCGCTTTTGGTTTCGTTGGACCGCCGGGCAGCTCGGCTGGTGTGTTCCAACCGCGACACCAGCGCGATTTGTTTCTGTTTTACTTGCACCTGTTGCTGGATATTTTGGAAGGAAATAACCGACCCTTCGATTTCACCTTCACGAATCAGGGGCCGAATCCAATACTCCACTGGAAAACTCGTGCCATCCTTTCGCCAAAACACCTCGGTGTCGACATGGGCTTTTGCGTTGAGTTTAATGGCATTGTTGATGCCACATGAATCATCGGGGTAGGGGGTTCCATCGGCATCAGCATACTGAATCAAGGGATGGATCTTTTTGCCGACCAGTTCTTCGTCGCGCTCATACCCCAGCAGCAGCAGGGTGGCTCGATTGCAGAACGTACAAACACCATCATCGGTGACGCCGTAAATACCCTCGGCGGTCGTATCAAGAATTGCTTCTGTGCGCTGGGCTTCTTGCCGGAGAAGGTTTTCGGCTTCGATCCGGTCGGAGACATCAGACTGTATCCCGATAAAACTGATTAAATTACCGTCATTATCGTGGACCGGCGTGATTTGCAATTCATTCCAAAATGGGGTTCCATCTTTGCGGTAGTTAAGCAACGTGGCGCGGCACGCGGTCCCCGAATTGATGGCGTTGCGCAAAATCAAAACTTGTTCGGGGTCGGTGTCTGGCCCTTGGAGAATCCTGCAATTTTTACCGATGATGTCTTCTTCACGGTATCCCGTCAAATTCATGAACCCGGGATTGATGTACAGCGTCGGGTTGCCTGGTTTGGTAGCGTCGGAGATTAAAATCCCGTTTTTCGCAGACTCCATCGCCCGCATTCGAACCTGCAACTCGCGCTCAGTTTCGATCTGGGTCGAAATGTCGCGCGCGTTGGCACAGAGGTAATGTTTGTCGTTGAAGATAAAATCAGAGAGACTGACTTCGACGGGGACCAGACTTTGATCTTTCCGCAGCCATTGGGAGCGGTATGGCTGTCTAGTGTGGCTTACTGCATCATCAAAATTTGAATCGTACGATGCCTGGTCAAGTTGATCATCGATGTCGATCAGCCCCAGGGCAAGCAATTCATCTTGTTCGAACCCCAACTGATCAGACATCTGCGGATTGACGTAGAGAAATTTGCCTTCCCGGTCAATCAGAGAAATGAAGTCGCCGGAGGACTCCGTCATAAATTTGAATCGTTCAAGCCCGGTCTGGGCTTCGGTCAAAGTCGTGATGTCGATCAGGGACAAGACAACACCATTGACTTGATCGAGCGTCAGATAGGGCAGGATGCGTAGCAAATAGTGGCCGCCCCCGTTGTCTTGGATGTGGGTTTCCAGCTCTTTCTTGGTTTCGATCACCTTACGCAGATCGGCGATGAAATTCTCATGCTGGAGATGGTTTTGAAAGTCCTCGATTGAACGTCCAACATCGCGCGGCATTAAGTGAAAGATGCGTCCGATATCGGGGGTAAACCGTCGAATATGTAATTGGTCGTCCAGAAACAACACGCCTACCCGCGTTGTGGCCAGTAAATTGTCCATGTCGTCGTTGGCGATAGCCAGTTCTTCGACACGTCGCTGGTGTTCGGTGTTGACGCTGTAAAGTTCTTCATTTACGGAGTGAAGTTCTTCGTTAGTGCTTTGCAATTCTTCATTAGAAGCAATCAACTCTTCGTTGGAGGCTTGCAGTTCCTCGTTGGAGGTTTCCATCTCCTCAATGGTTGCCTGGAGATTTTCTTGCGAGAACTCCAAACGACTTTCAAGGTCCGCGACGCGCTGATGAGTCACATCATCATAGTTCAAAGAAACATGCTGGCCTTGGTCGCGCCAGCCATCTTGCACCGTTTCGATTTCGATCAACAGCGTTTCATTTTGACTGCGCGATTCGAATACGGGTTCGACTTTGAGATTGACTTGATGGTCGCCGTCAGGCATTTGAAATGCGATGTCAGCATATTGAACGGTTGTTTTTTTTCTTAGGGCGTGTTCGATGGCGGCCACCAGCGGTGTTGCAAGGGGCGCAACAATGCAATCCAGAAGTAAATCGCTGGGGCGTCCCGCACGTGGCTGTAGGAATGCTTCAGCACCACCGAAAACGTGTAAAATTTTTAGATTGTGGTCGACCAGAATGCTGGGTGGCATTCGATTCTTCAACAGTTGATCGTAAATACCGAGCAACGAAATCCCGCTGTTGACCGACGCCGACTGCGCCGGCGAGGGCACCGGGGGTGATTCTAACGGCAATCGAACATTGCGACGTTTGGAATAGAAACGCCAGTGTTTATCTAAGACATTGAATTCGCTGGCTAAATCGCCGGGGGATTCACTGGGCCCCAACCAGAGCACACCGTTGGATTTGAGCGCGAAATGAAACATCGAAAGCGCTGTTTTTTGAGCCTCAGGCAGTAGATAGATTAAAAGATTGCGGCACGACACCAAATCCATTTGCGTGAAAGGCGTGTCGGCAATAAGGTTGTGCGGCGCGAAAACGATGCGTTTACGTAGTTCAGGATTAACGTGAAACGTCTCATGCTTTTGATAGAAGTAGCGGTCGCGTCGTTGGAGCGATAGGTTTCCAAAGGCTTCTGGCGGGTAGGCCCCTGCCGCGGCGTGCTGGAGCGAAATTGGATTGATGTCAGTAGCAAATATCTTGAAATCCAAATCAGCCCGAGTGGCGTTGCGGGCTTCGTCGAGCAACATCGCGATCGAATAGGCTTCTTCGCCGGTCGCACAGCCAGCAATCCAGATGCGGAGCGTAGATCGTTGTTTTGCATTTTCAATAAGTTTGGGAATGATGCTTTTTTCGAAACAATCAAACGCTTCGGTGTCCCGAAAGAAGTGAGTCACCCCGATCAAAAGATCCGCAAACAGCGCATCGAGTTCCGCCGAGTTTTCGCTGACGTGTTCCAGATAAGCGTCCAGAGATTTTAACCGTAAATAATCGATCCGCCGCTGAACCCGACGGCCTACGGTGCTGCTTTTGTATTTCGCGAAATCCACCCCAAGCGAATCCCTAAGTAAGCTCAGCAACCGAGTCATCGGTTCAAGGGGTTGGGACAGTTGAGATTCAGTAACCGCGATATCCCCCGCAGAGGATTTTCGGCGAAGGCGATTCTGTTGGTAGCGGAGCACCGACCGCGCGATTTCGTCTGGAGGCAGCGTTGCCTTGACAACACCGGTGGCAATAGCGCTGGTAGGCATTCCAGCGAATTTACAAGTCTCAGGGTCTTGAGCACAGACGTAGCCGCCGACTTGGTCGATGTCGACAATCCCTTCAGAACCATCACTGCCGGTGCCTGAAAGCACCACCGCAATGGACAGGTCGCCATGTTCTTCTGCGAGTGCACAAAAGAGATGATCAATCGGGTGGGGAACCAACTGATTTAACGCGACATTGACTTGCAATCGATTGTCCGTGATCCCCATCTCTGATCTCGGCGGCATCAGGTAAACCGTGTCCGGTTTTATCAGCATATTGCTTTGAGCAACAAAAATGTCCATCCCAGTACATCTTTGCAACAGTTCATCCATGTGACTTTTAAAGTCAGGCGACAGATGCTGAATCACGATGTAGGCCATGCCGGTGGAGTCAGGCAGGGCCGAAAAAAAAGATTCGAGAGCTTCTAAACCTCCGGCCGACGCACCAATGGCGACGATATGGAAATCGTTTAACGGATCTGGCGAAGGGGCGGGGGGGGTGTTCGCAATGACCATTTAAGTCTTTAGAAAAGTGATGGGCCAAGACGGACGGGCCATGAAATGTTCGGTAACATTATACTACCGATTTTCGTGAAGTGGAAAAACTAAAAAAGTCTAGGTCGACACAATGTCGTAGAACCAATGATGGCTGTCGCACACAACTGCACAATCGGAACAGCTCTGCTACGATAAACGCGACAAAAAAAGCTGGCACCTAATTCCGAGAACCCCTATGGCTAACCCGCTCTCTAAGCTTCCCCTTCATTGGAAAATTCTGTTTGGAATGATCGCAGGCATTACCGTTGGAGTGTTGGCTACGACGGTCGATTCGCCTAGGTTACCGGCCAACAATGGGGTCATCGATTGGATTAAGCCCTTTGGGACGATGTTCGTCAATGTGCTCAAGATGATTGCAATTCCATTGATCGTGGCCTCCTTGGTCAAGGGCGTTTCCGATTTGGAAGATCTTTCCAAACTCTCGAAGATGGGCCTAAGGACGTTAGGGCTTTATCTGGCTACAACGGTGATCGCCGTTTCGGTGGGTCTGATGGTGGTTAATGTTGCTCAACCGGGGCTCTCGGTGCCGCAAGAAACGCGGCAAAACTTAGTCGAAAAATTCGGTGGTAAAGCCTCTGAAAAAAAAATGTCGGCGACCGGGCAAAAAGGCCGTGGCCCCTTGGCAGCGTTAGAGGATGTGATCCCCGACAACATTTTGGCTGCTGCGACAGATAATGGATCGATGCTAAAGGTGATTTTCTTCGCAATCTTTTTCGGTGTTGGTTTGATCTTGGTAGATCGTAAAAAATCGGCCCCCGTGAAACTGTTCTTTGATGGTGTCAATGAAGTCATTCTGAAAATGATTGACCTTATTATGTTAACGGCGCCCTTTGGCGTGTTTGCCTTATTGGCGGCGTTGGTCGTTGAAACCCAAGACCCGCAATTGCTGCTGGCACTGGTTTATTACGGCTGTTGCGTGGTTATTGGTTTGGCCACGATGATGTTTGTCGTCTATCCGACGGCCGTCAAAGTAATAACGGGCATGAGCTACCGCACTTTTTTCCAGGGGATTCTGCCAGCACAGATGTTGGCATTCTCTACCAGCTCCAGCGCCGCAACGCTGCCGGTAACCATGGAACGCGTTGAAGAACACCTCGGTGTCGAAAAAGAAGTCAGCAGCTTCGTTTTGCCCATCGGGGCGACGATCAATATGGATGGAACCAGCCTCTATCAAGCCGTCGCAGCCGTTTTCATCGCGCAAGTGTTGGGGATGAATCTCACCTTTCAAGATCAAATCACGATCGTCACAACCGCCACACTCGCATCGATTGGTTCAGCCGCAGTCCCCGGCGCGGGGATGGTGATGTTAGTGATCGTATTGGAGGCGATCAACGTGCCAGCTTATGGTTTAGCGCTGATTTTTGCTGTGGACCGCCCATTGGACATGTTCCGCACGGCGGTCAACGTTACCGGGGACGCCGCGGTAACACTGCTGGTAGCCAGCAGTCTGGGGAAACTGGGCACGCCGCGCGTCAAACAGTGGGATGATCACTTCCATAGCAAAAGCGCTGGTGAAGCTGAAAACAAAGAGGAAAGTGCGGAGGGCGCAGAAAGCGCAGGAGAAGGCTAAGGGTAGGGCAGGGTAGGGCAGGAGGTAAGTGACACTCAGCCCCTAATGTCCCGATTGAAAATCTCCCGGTTGGAACATTCGCAATGCAACCTGCCGCCACAGCAAGCCCAGACTGATCACGGCGATGCCCACGCCCCAAACATAACGGTCGACCCAAAACGCTAACATCACACACGCAAACAGCCCAACCCAAGCCGTCCAAATTGGGAAGACTCTTTGCTGGACCGTTAGACGCAACGCACAAAGATTGGTAATGGAATAGTAAATCAAAACCGCAAACGCACTCAGCGACCAAGTGAGCCTAAGGTCACCAATCAAAATCAATAACCCGACACTGACCGCGACGACGATGGTTGCATGGACCGGCACGCCACGGATTGACGACACCCGTTTCCAGTGCGGAGGCATATCGCGTCGCCGCGCCATGGCCAGCAACACGCGCGACAATCCCAACAGCAAATTCAACAACACGCTTAACAAGGCTGTAACCGCACCAACGGAAATAATTCCCGCGACCCAACGGACGGAGAACCCGTCCGCCACTATCTTTAACGGGGCGCACTGACCTTCTGCGGATCGCGCAAACTGATCACCGCCCATCACGCCAATCGACACCACCGCAACTGCCAGATACAACACCATAGAAACCAATAAAGTAGCAACCACCGCGATCGGAATGGTCCGCCGCGGTGATTTCACTTCTTCGCCCAGCGTAGCGATTCTGCCGTATCCGGTATACGCGACGAACATCAAAGCGGTTGCCTTCAATAGATTTGACCAACGCTGGCCATCCCACGAAAAATTTTGCAACGAAAACGTTGCCGACAAATTTTCGTGCAAACGTGCTGCAGCTACCGGGGTTCCAGCAACGACAAAACACATTAGCGCGAAAATCGTAACCGACACGATAACCGTGTTGGCTGCATTGGTGCGTTGGATACCCAAGAGCGCTAAAATGGTCAGCGCAACGAGAATCCCAAGCGCTAACGATACCGATGCGCAGTAACTTCCTGCCGCATCAGCGCCGCCGAAATACGCGATTAAGTAACCGCTCACCCCCAACGCAGCGGTCGCCGCCGAAGCAGATTTTGCGATCATAAAAGTCCATCCTGCCAAAAATCCGGCCCGATCGGTCAACAAGCGATAACCGTACTCATAGGTGCCACCGCTGACAGGGAAATTTGCTGCTAATTGAGCGCTGCTGAACCCGTTGCAAATCGCAACCAAGGCTGCCAGTGCAATCGCAACAATCACATCAGCCCCCGCGATTTCTGCAGCAATCGCGATGCTGACAAACACGCCGCTGCCAATAATTGACCCTATCCCGATCATCAGCGCCCCGCCGATCCCAATCTCCCGACGAAGCTCACGAAGTACCCCAAGGGGTGGCTTATTCACTGTTTTAGCCATGGTGTTCTTCTCATTCTCTGGCATGCCTTTTGGCAAAGACTTAACGCTGGAATTTGAGCGCATCACTGCTCACCACCAGCCTGCGCAACATAGGAAGCTTAGGGGCAAAGCAACACCCGAGATTAACGATTAAGCAACCCGGGCAGCCTGAATTATCAGAGAATCTTGCACAATCGGCAAACTCGCGCTGCTTTAAGTTGATTCTTCTGCCGATAAATTGATATACCGAACTTTCGGTTTTTGGATTCTTAGCGCAGACTTTCAGGTTTTAACATGCGACATTCTACCAGCCGTTCAACGATGTATGTGGTCATTGGAATTGGCTTGCTTCTTTTCGCGGCGACACAACTAAGGCAACCGCTGTGGACCTCCCAGAGCACGTCTTTCGTTCCGCTAGATTCGCAAAAAGCCCTCCTAGGCTATCCATTGGGCGCGGAATTGACAACGACCGCACCTACGGTTGATTCAATAACGCCTGCCGTTGCCGACATTGCCGACTTCAAGCCCCGAAAAACTGTCGATCAAGTACCCGCAACGGAAGAATCAACCTTGGAATTACCTCCAATCGGTGATGATTTAGAGGCGCGGTTCGCGCACACGGCCGAGCCCGCGGCTTCGATGCCGGTCGAAGAAGATTCGTTCTATCAAACCGATACTGTAGAAATCAAAATCGACGAAGCAATCGCCGACACCGAGAGCACCGACAGCACTCCAATGCTGGCGTTTGGTTCGGTCGAGGCATCAGCAGACGTATTTTCAGACACATCGGTTGAAGCTTCGGCTGACTTTATGGATGACACTTCAATCGAACCTTCCGCTCACGAACCTTCCGCTCACGAATCTTCGGCTCACGTTTTAGATGATGTTTTGGTTGAAGTTTCAGTCGAACCATTTCCCACCACCGAACCGATTTCCGCTCCGCCGGCAGATCGCATTACGACCAACCTGCCGGCCTTTTCCGAGTCCATGGGATCGTCGAAAAATGAGATGGTCGGTAATAACTTTGTGTCAGCTTTTCCACCTCAGGCCACCAACCTGCAGAACGTACGCTGGAAGAAAAACCCTTTTTTAAAGGACGCTCCTTTAGGTTCGGACACTGGCCAATCTGACACCGCAGGCTTAATTGGCTCGGAATTCAATGACACCTCTGCAGAACTCGCAACGGTCGCAAACGTGGAACCCACCGCCGGCACGAACTTTGAGACTCCTCTGGAGATAACATCGCCTTCCGTCGATTCTGGAACGCTGCAGTCGGTGGTTCCAGTCAACGACAATCTTGAACTCGACTCCCCTGCAATCAAAGTAGGGATCTCAGAATCGGACGCTCAAAAGGCAGTCCACAACATTGAGTACGGAAAATCGCTGTCACGACGCGGCGCCGCTTTCGCCGCTCGTCAGGAATTTTACTCCGCGTTACGAATTTTGGCTCAGTCGCATGACAAACAAATCGGAGGCACACGCTACACCCAAGCCCTTCGCAACGGCATCATCGCGATCAAAGAAGCTCAAGACTTCATTGTCACCGATACCGAAACTCAAATTGGGCTCGACGTTGCCAGTGTGATCGAAACTCATACGACAGAACTTATCTCCGCCACATCTGCCCGATCCATGACAGCCATTGAAGCGGTCCAGCGTTACTTTGCCTATGCCAGCCATCAGCTCAGTCGCTGCGGTGGGCAGAACGCCGTCGCCGCCGAAGCACTTTACTGCCTCGGAAAACTTCACTCCGTCCAGGCTAACAACGGGCCCAACCCAAGCAAGCTGGATGTAGCGAAGTCGATGGTCTACCATCAATCTGCCGTCGTTGCCGACCCATCCAACTACCGTTCTCTCAACGAACTGGGCGTGCTGTACGCCAACAGCGGCCGATTCCAAGAGTCAAAACAGATGTTAAAAAACAGCTTGCGGATCAACCAATTGCCACAGGCTTGGAAAAACCTCGCCGTGATTCATCAACGCATGGGTGAAAATGATTTGGCGGAACTGGCCAATCGCGAGTACCAAATGGCGTCCACGCGTGCACCCATTTCTGGCATTCGCTGGACACCGGCAGGAGAATTCAACGCAAACGCTCCTATCGTCCACCGCTCGGCGTCTCGCAACAACAGCGCGATTCCAACTAACAACGAAACCAGTTCAACCAGTTCCGATTTGAAATCTTTGGGCGGTCGCATCATCGACAGCATCCGCTGATTTCCACTCCCCCGCGTCTTCAATCGATTTTACCATTGCATTTTTGAAGTAACTAAAACCATGAATATCAATCGAACCAACCAGCTTCTCGTGGGAAGTATTGCCTTTATCGCATGCGGATTAGGTTACTTCTCCATGGGCAACACCGGCTCAAACGAACCCGCCACTGGCGCTGATAGGACATCCACGTTTTCGCAAATCCAATCAGCAGCACCATCACAATTCCGTGTCAGGGCGACCAGCAACAATGCACCTGCAACAGCTGATCCATCAAGTTCGGCGGTCCGACACGCCGTCTTCACCAACGGTGGTGGCTTCCAAAACGACGGCCAGGTAATCCGTGACAGCCAAATTCGGCTTTGCCAAGGTTACGCTTCGTGCAGCACATGCGGAAACGCAACAGGCTGTGGCTGTGGAGCTCATGGCAATGCGGTTCACGCCCACGGGGCTCAAACTTACGTCGCACAAGCCGGGTTTGTATCGCCGGCAACACCAACGGGCTTCAAAAGCAACCATCAACCTTACCGCAGCGACAACGTAAAATTCTTCGCCGGTGTCGATGAAAACACCATTCGTGACCACACCGGTGAACCTCGTTGGAAAAACGCCGACATGATCCCATGGGAGGCGTTCGGGTACGGCGAATACATCGGCCCCCATCGCCATCCGCACGTTTCGGAATACCGATTGCGCGTCGATGACTCACTGGAATTCGTCTATATCTTGACACGTGAACGGTCGACCGAAGCCTACCGTTTCCATGTCGGTGACTCCATTTCTATCACATCTGCCATCGACAGCAGCATCAACCAACCCGAAATCAGAGTGCTGGGAGACGGAACGATTTCACTGTCGCTGATCGGTCAGGTCCGTGTTGCAGGCAAAACGATTCACGATCTCCAACGTGAACTCAACGATCGATACGCTAAATTCTTCCAAAACCCGTCCGTGGTCGTACAAGTCCTTGAAGGCGACACGCCGCTACGTGACCTGTTAGACTCCGTCGACGCCCGAGCCGGCCAAGGTGGTCAATCGCGTAACGCGACCGTTTCCCCTGATGGCACCGTGCAACTACCTTTGATTGGCAGCGTTCCAGCGATCGGATTGACGCTCAAAGAAATCGCACGCGAAGTCAACGCGCGTTATCGAACACGAATCCGCGGCATCGATGTCACACCGGTCCTGACCGAACGGGCGCCACGATTCATCTACGTGGTCGGCGAAGTGGCTCAACCCGGGCAGTTCGAACTGACCGGCCCGACAACATCCATGCAAGCCATCGCATTGGCTGGCGGGTCTAGCTCCGCCGGTAACCTCCGCCAGATCATTGTGTTCAGACGCGATCAAAACTACAAACTGGTGGCCACAAAACTAGACCTCGCAGGAGCTTTATTTGGCAAACGCCCGCATCCGTCGGATGAAATCTGGCTTCGCGATTCGGACATCGTCCTCATTCCACCGCAACCTATCCAACGACTTTCTCAACAGGTCAACCGGTATTTAGTATCGACGCTGTACGCGATCTTCCCGCAACAAGGGGTAGCATTCAACTTCGACGACTTTACCGCGCTGTAAGCCACCCCAATGGTGGGGTTTGCAAAAGGATTAACAAGCCGTTGCGCCTGAGCTTTTGTCTCAGGCGTTTTTTTTGATAGAAACTCGGCCCCAAACCAACTTTTTTCTTATGTATCGCCAAGACTTCGTTTGCATGTCGGCGAAAAAACGGTCATAATCAGGCTTCCCTCGCAAGGCGTTTTATCCTACGCCTTCAACTAATCTCAAACGGCACTTTACGCTTTCAATTGTAAATTGACAGTTACGATTGGTCGCGCAGAACTTGTCCAAGCGACGTTTCCACGCCCTCAACTTCTGGTTGATGGCGACTGTAAGACTTCGATAGCGCGTTCGAATTTGCAAACCACTTCGATTTCAATGGCAAATCGTAAATTGCAATTGAGCAAACAGATTAGGGTAGATCTATGGATTTGGGCCAACTCAGGTACTTTCTGAAAATCGCCGAACACGGCAGTTTCACCAAAGCGGCGTACGATTGCTCGGTGTCTCAACCTGCGTTGAGCCAACAGATCAGCAAACTGGAAAAGGAGCTCCGCCAGCCACTGTTCGAACGTCGGGGCCGCTCGATCCGGCTTACTCCTGCCGGTCAAGTACTACATTTGCGGGCAGATAAAATTCTGCAGATGGTTGATGATGCAAAAAAGCAAATCACCGACGATGGCCAAACCGGACGAATCAGTCTGTCCGCAATCCCCACCGTCGCGCCATACCTTTTGCCCGTTATCCTCAATCGCGCCGGTAGCCTGTTCCCCAAAGCCGACTTCGTCATCAGTGAAGACTCCTCCGGCGACTTACTGAAACGATGTTCCAATGGCGATGTTGACGTCGGCATCTTAGCACTACCAGCAACGGCAAAGCACTTAACAATCGAACCGTTATTTGACGAAGAGCTGATGCTGGCACTGTCTCCCGACAATCCACTCAGCCAAAAGCCCGAACCAACCTTTCCTGACCTGCGCGACGAACGTCTAATTCTTCTACGTGACACACACTGCTTGGTCGATTCGATTGAGTCGTTTTGCAATCCCCAGCACCGACGAGCACTAACGACATCCCGCATTGAGCAACTTACAACGCTCCAGTTATTGATTTCATTGAACCAAGGTATTTCATTGGTTCCGAAAATGGCATCGGCGATCACTTTAAATGGCAGGATAACCTATCGCAGCATGGGCCCCAATCGGCCTCAACGTACCATCGCTCTCTGCTTCAATCCGTGCCGTTACCAAAGTAAATTACTCGGCAACTTCGTCAAAGCGGTGCGCGAACTTTGCTCCCAAGGTTTCCCATTTCAACAAGAAATCTCCAATCGCATTGATCATCTGGCACCAACGCCGCCCAGACCCAATCAACGGCGTTCCAACACAATTCCCCCGATGCAGAACTAAAACGGTCGCAACGTGCCGGCCCGCCTGAAAAATACAAAAAGGTACTGCACCCCAGG
>CALDYR010000071.1 GCA_937944405.1 uncultured Pirellulaceae bacterium | reverse complement strand
AGCACCAGCCTGAGAACGGCCGCCGCCAGCATCGACGGCGCCCTAGAGGCCGCCGAAGGAGATTTTGGGCAGGAGATCGTCGCCGCCGAAATCCGCCAATCACTTGACGCGCTGGGGCAAATTGTGGGCACCGTCTACAACGACGACGTTTTAGATCTCGTTTTTGGCCGGTTTTGCATCGGGAAATAGCCCCGTTAATCCCTACAGACGGCTTGATCACCCCAAGTCATCCCCTTCGGTATTCGATTTGGAAGTTGGCGGGTTTGCAGAAAATCAAGTTTGTGAATAATCTTGGATCACCTTCGGGGCGTGCATCGACCGCGCGCTGAAACAACGCTCGTCCGCACTGACGGCCAAATTTTACCTGTCCCCATTCATCCCCTTCTATGTTTTCAAGTTTTAAAGTTATGCTCAACTCGCGCCCATCGATCCATTTTCGTTTGTGCCCTCTGACATTAAGCCTTCGATTGGTTGCAGTGTTCGTGTTGCTGTTGATGCCGGCGGCGCCAACATTGGCCCAAGAAGTCGGCGATCGTATTTGCGTAACAGGCAACTTCAAAACGAAAATCAAAGCCAAAGAAGTTGGACGCGTCGTCGAAGGTTCGATTTACACGATCATTGCTAAACAGGGAACCTGGTGTGCGCTCGAAGGGATCAACGGTTGGTTGCCTCTGGAGTACGTGATGAACTTGGACGATGCCGAATCACATTTCAGTAAACGCGTCGACACCGACGAAAAAGACTTCGCTGCTCTAGCGCATCGAGGCATGATCCGTTACGAAAAAGGGGAACTCTCAGCAGCCTTCAGAGACCTCAATCAATCGCTGGCCGTTAATCGGGCCAACGCCATTACGTGGAACAACCGCGGCATCGTTTATAAGGCGCAAGGGGACTACGACAAAGCCTTCAAAGACATCCGCTACGCGGTGAAACTGGCCCCGAAGTTTGCGCACGCTTACTTTAATTTGGGCATCGTTCACTACGCGGTCAACAATTACGACGACGCCATCAAAGCCTACGACGATGCGATTGAGTTGAACAACCGGGACCCTTGGTACTTCGTCAGTCGCGGCAGCGCGAAATACGGGGCAGGGGATCTTGAGGGAGCACTGGAAGACTACAACCAGTCGATCAAAATCAACAAACGCCTTTCCGATTCCTATGTCGGACGCAGCAATATCTTTCTCAGTAACAACGATTTGGAGAAAGCCTTCCAAGAAGCCGATACTGCCGTCGATATCCAACCCAAGAATGCCGTTTCGCTGAACCAGCGCGGTTGGGTACTGTACAAACAAGGCAAATACGCCGAAGCGATGTTCGATCTTAATCGAGCAATCACTTACGCGCCCCGTTTGCCACTGGCGTACAACAATCGTGCGGTCTGCTACGTCGAGTTAGGCGAGTTCGAAAAAGCGGTGGCCGATTATACGAAGTCATTGGAACTTTCCGGGGACAACGCGTTGGTGTACGCGAATCGTGGTGTCGCGTACTTGGGATTAGGTGACTACGCAAAAGCAAAAAAGGATTACCAATTGGCCGAAGAAATTGGGGGCAAAGTGCCCGAGATTTCCAACGCCGTGGCTTGGTTTTACGCCACCTGCCCCAGCGACAATTACCGTGATGGTGAAAAAGCCATCCAAATAGTGACCCAAGCATGCGAGGCCGCTGATTGGAAAGACGCCAGTTTTTCTGATACATTAGCGGCCGCTTATGCGGAGCAGGGCGAATTCGAAGCGGCCGTAAAATTCGCCAACAAGGCCGTGGAACTGGCACAAGCCGACAAAAAAACAGAATACCAGCAAAGGTTGGCTTTGTTCGAAGGCCAAACCCCCTTCTTCGGTAAATCTGGCAAATCTGCTCAATCGCAACCCTAAAGCCATTCGGACACAACGCCGATAAAATCTTGCTTTGAAAAACGTAGCTTGGGCGTCCTGATGCAGGCTGCCGAACTCAAATCGGGTTTGATTCCGGGTTCATCAGTTTTGAATTGATAATCAGTTGGTTTGATAGGTTTGTCCGGCGATTTTACGAGGCCAACCGTTGCAATTAGACACCGCTAAAGTCTGCGGCTTGATTGATTGACAATGAAACCGATTCGGCAAAAGTTTACGGGGCTGGATGCCGTTAAACATAACGTACGCTAGTAACAGGCCATTTTTCTCCAAATTCGCGGTTTGTGCGAATGCAACAACTTGAACTGGATCTATGCTAACCAACCGTCGAAAATTTCATCGCATCCCCGTCGACGAAAAATGCATTGTCACGATTGACGGCGCCCAATTGGAATGTAGTTTGGTCGATCAGTCGATCAATGGAGGCAAAATTGCCGGTTTGGATTTCTTAGTTATTCCAGCTGGCAAGACGCTAACGGTTAAGCAAGATGGTGAAGAATTCAAAGCCGTCATTCGAGGTGTCACTCGGGACGAACGTCAAAAAATGCTGATAGGTATTCAGCGCTCTGAAACGATTCGCGATGACGAAGAAAGCGACGATGCGATGTTGCTCAACTGTTACATCCGCCACGACGGCAACCTGATGGTCTGCATCCCATTGAGCGTCGAATCTGATGGCCGCGTGACGATCCAGTTGTGGGACGGGATGCAGTTCCCGATCAACTTCACGGCTCTTGAGACGATGAACCGAACGGAGCGATACAAATCGCTGATGTCTGGCAGCGATCTCAAAATGATCGCCGAATTGTATGGTTTGGGTACGGTCCCGATGGCCGCACTAGCCGACAAGATCTTTGAATTTGAGTTTGGGCATTTAGAGAATTGCACTGCCAAGCAGTCTTGCGCCCTTGACAATAATTAAAATCGATTATCCAGTTCAAAGGTGCCTCAGGGTTTATTGTGGGTACAGATCGAAGCCTCCACAGTAAAAATAAATGGCAGTTTTGAAATTTTCAGGGTTTCTGCATCCGCCAACTCTGAGTTTGATAGCCATTATTCTTCTGTTGATCCCTTCGGCCACCGCATCGGTGATTCGATGGGTGCAGTAGCTGACAACACTTGGCAGTCTCTCTTTGATAGTCCGAGCTACTTTCTTCATCGGCTTGAGTTTTGTATGAATCACGCGTCGGAGCCAGTGATTGAAATAATCCGTTGCTTCGCCTGCGGTTTGGTGAGCCCAGAGCCCTCGAAGCAGTTCCTTCTTGGACCATGCTTTGCCGGTTTCTAGAAAGCTGCGAAAGGCAAGCAACTCCCAACTCAGTACTGTTTCCTTCAGAAATGGCTTCTACAGTGCTATTGTCCAAGTCGAACAACATCGCCATTGTGCTCTGCCCCTTCTTGAAGGCCTTTTCATCGATGCCCAAGCAAGGCATCTATTTTTGTTCTTTACGGGCCAACCCAAGCTTGACCGCGCGGGCGATGATGTGCCAAGTCTGATCCCAACTGATTCGCAGAATCCCCATCGCGACAGTGACGGTGCCCGTTTGTGTCGCTCGAAGTAAGTCGATCGCAAATCGTTCGAACATTACTGTGAAGCGACTACTCCTCTCCGCCTAGGAACCTTTACCTGCTTCACACCATGCTCGGGACATCTTACCCGGGGGACCGATGCATGAAGAATCGTTTTGTATCGACAACTGCCCAAGTGACGCCACTTACGCGCCGGAGCATGGTCATAGCACCAAAGCGCCTGAGCGCACTCAGGGCAACAGAATTTCGTGCCAGAAGGATGGCCGACATAGATGTCGATCTGTTGAAGCTCAAGGTCAAGATTCACATCGCGTACCGGCCAAGGTGTATCAAGCCCAAGAACGTGTTGGTGAAGTTCTTTGCCTTCCATCTCGTTTCTCCAAGGAATGTGTCTCGGAGAATTCTAACAACCCCATGAAATACCCAGATGGCCCCTTTAGATTGGCGCGGTGAATTGCTGATCTTTTTAGCCCGATGAACGAAAGAATGCGTAACTACCAAACGCTCAATCGCGGTGTTGCTTGACGATTTGACGCAATCCCGCGCTCACGCTTTCGGGTTAAAATTTTGGGCCGAGCCAAGTAGGGAAGCTAATTCCCCCCCCCAACTACAATCTGCCAACTACAATCTGCCAACTACAATCCCCCAACACATCCACCGAAATCCCGCCAAATCCCGAGGGCTAACTTCATGATACAAAATTACGGCAACTATCTTGCCTCGGGGTCGGCGATCCGAAAGTTCTTGCTTTGGCTGAAAAACGTGCGCGGGTTGTTGAAAACGATGTCCTTGATCAAGGATTCACGATGGCCACGTTTTCGCATTTCGAAGATCAAATCTGGAACCGCCGTTGGTTTTGAGGGCCCCCAGTCGCCGGCCGAATTCACACACAACCGCGCCGCTCCAACGGTTTCGATGATGTCTACCGCCCGCGCGGGAGTACATTTGGTAACAGGGTACAACGTCATGCCCGCCCAATAACCGGCATCAAGGACTTCCCTGACAGTGTGTTCTTCGACATGATCAACCAACACGCGCGAAGGCTCCAACCGCGGGTGGTCTGCTAACATGTCCAAAATCATGCGTGTGCCTTGATACTTATCCTCTAGGTGCGGTGTGTGGATCAATATCTGCTGGTCGTGATAGATCGCAAGTTCGACATGCTCTTGGAAGATCACCGATTCGTTGGGCGTGTTCTTGTTTAAACCGATTTCGCCGATGCCCAACACGTTGGGACAATCTAAGAATTCGGGAATCAGGCTTAACACATCCCGTGAGAGCTGGACATTTTCGGCTTCTTTGGCGTTGATGCACAACCAAGTGAAATGTTCAATGCCGTAGTCCGCAGCGCGTTTGGGCTCAACTTCGGTCAGCTGCACGAAGTAATCGCGAAACCCGCCAGCGCTGCCGCGATCGTACCCCGCCCAAAATGCTGGTTCGCTGATCGCGACACAACCCATTCGAGCAAGCGTCTCGTAATCGTCGGTCGTGCGGGACACCATATGGATATGAGGATCGATGTAGTACATGGACAGCAGTCAATTTCTTGTTGGCAGATTAAATTTCTGTTTCCACTGAGGATCGAATTGGCGCGAAAACAATTGCTGGATCTGATACGCACGTTGAGGCGATTGATTGCCGATGATCCTAATTCCTTCGGCCAACAACCGCATCCGTTGGTCTGCAGCGACCGAACCTTCGGCACGATCGATGCGATCAAGCGATGCAGCGAGATCCAGCAGTTTCGAACGTAGTTCAAGAAATTCGCGGTCGAGTATTTGTTTTGAACTCTTCATGGTTATGATTATAGCCTAATTCGGAAATTCTTCATCGGGATCAACCTCTACGTGAATTCAAATTTAGCCAAGATTGCCATCCCGGCCAAATCGTTCATCGGCGGGCTCAAACAGGCAACCAACAGCAGATTTAATACCCCGTCACCGCCGCAAAGGACGGTCAGAACGGCAGCAAAGAGCGCGTCCGAATTCACGGTAAAAACCACAGTTCAATTCGCGTTGAAGCCGCGGGTAAAGGCGGCAGTTCTGGGTTCGTTTTTTTTCCTATTCCTCTCTTCGGCGACCATGGCTCATGAGTTAGCCGACGGTTTTGTGGAACGCTCTGTGGCGGTCAAAGTTCGAAACAATCTGGCGACGATCGAGTATTCGATTGGGCTCAACCCTAAAACAAGACAACAACTGATCGAATTCTGGGCATCCCAATCTTCTCTTTTGCCCAAGCAACGCGAACCGTCAGACGCTCAAACGCAGCGGCTAAACGCGGCTCTCCGGTCACCCGATTTCCTTGAGCTTGCTGGAACAAACGTCAGCGCCCGACTGAAGGTTTGGGTCAACCAAGAATTAGTTCCGTTGGACTTTGTTTCTTCATTGGCGTCTTCACGACACCACGTGGATCTAACGGTGACCGTTGAATTTCACCTCTCGCTTGAACACGCGCGGGATTCTGCTGAGCTTACGATTTGCGACGGCAATTTTTCGTCAGTTGCACCTCGCAATCATCGTACCATTAGCCCCATCGTTGGTGACGGCAACGGTCTTACAGTGGTTTCAAAGGATATGCCGGTTGTGAAATCTCAGTTAGTCCCGGCGCCCTTTAGCGGTGCGTTTCGGTACGCGTTGAAGACATCTGGCACAACGGTGCTCAACCGTTCGAACGTTGCGTTCATTTTGGTCCGATCACAGCGGCGTTTGGACGCCGAAATTTCCCCCGAAGATCGTGCCAGCGCATACAAGATCCAAGCCGAAGTCGTCAAAATCGACTGATCCACGGCCTAACAACGGTCTTGAACGCTTGATGAATTGGTTTTGCGAAGTAGTATTGCGTTAGGCTATCAAGCTTGCAGCAGGTCAGCGATTTCTGCTAACTTCGCGGAGTTCCGGTTCCTGATTTGCAAGTTTCGCTCCCTCAACCTCACTCAACCATTTCTCGATTTTATGAGTCGCATAATAGCCATTGGTGACGTTCACGGTTGCGCAACAGCGCTTCAGGCGTTGCTCAATGAGATCCAACCAACCCGAGATGACACAATCGTGGGGATGGGTGACTATGTCGATCGTGGCATGAATTCAGCGCGCGTTTTAGAGATTCTTTGTGACTTAATTTCGCGCACTCGTTTGATACCGCTGATCGGTAACCACGAGATCATGATGTTCAAAGCGCTGCAAAATCGGGGCAGCGATCTTGAATTTTGGATGATGCACGGAGGCAATGCGACCGTCGCCAGTTACGGTGGACGGACGCAAAACATCCCGCAGCACCACCTCACCTTTCTCAGCCATTGCTTGCGGTTTCACGAAACCGATTCGCACTTTTTTGTCCACGCCAACTACGTCCCGGACGTTCCTCTGGAAGAACAGCCTGACGAAATACTGTTTTGGCAACACGTGAAAGAACATATCCCCCCTCGTCATTTCAGCGGTAAAATTGCCGTCGTGGGGCACACCCCTCAAGGAGACGGGGATATGTTGATTTTCGATCACTTGCACTGCATCGACACGTATTGCTATGGCGATCAGTGGCTAACGGCGCTTGACGTGTCTACCGGCGACTATTGGCAGGCAGATAACAACGGCAAACTTCGGGCCGGAAATCTGAACGATTAGATCAGTCGAGTGCGCCGTTGGCGCTGACGCGCGGAAGTATTGTCGCTGCTGCCTTTTAGCACCACACCGCCACTGGAACGTCTGGCACGCCGCGCTGAGGCCGGATAGAATTTCGACAATGGAAGATACTGAGATCTATCCCGAGGTCGCCGACGTTACCGAACGTCTGTTACAGCTTCGAAAGCTGCTGAATTCGGATCAAAACTTTTTAGCCTGCGTCGCGTCTCTGCAAAGCGGGGAACCGGCAACGTTTGAATCCGTCTGGGGTT
Source organism: uncultured Pirellulaceae bacterium (assembly GCA_937944405.1). Classification (GTDB taxonomy): domain Bacteria; phylum Planctomycetota; class Planctomycetia; order Pirellulales; family Pirellulaceae; genus Mariniblastus. The sequence goes on along the minus strand of CALDYR010000071.1, from coordinate 26,250 downwards.
CTTCCTGCGCGCTGCTGTTATCGGCGTTGTCCGAACACTTCGAAAAGATTCTCGTTGTCACCGCAGACGGCAAGACGCAGGATCGGTTGCTGGACGATCTACCCACGTTTTATTCGGGGCCATCGGATCGACTTCCAGCCTGCATTACCAGCAACGAATCCAACGTCACCGTCGACTTGGAGTACGGTGATCGGTTGCGGTTGATTAAATCGCTGGCTGATAACGACGCGGCGCCAATCATCGTTGCTTCGGTGGCGTCGCTGTTGCAACCGCTTCCTTCAAAAACGGAGGTCGCGGGGCAGAGTCGAACGATCACGGTGGGGCAAACCTTGGATGTCGACGCTTTCGTCGTCTGGCTGAACGAACAGGGATTCCACCACACAAGCGCGGTCGAACTGCCGGGCGAGTTTTCAAATCGGGGCGGTATTCTGGATGTGTTCGCGCCCGATTGGGGCGCGCCGATCCGCGTCGAGTTGTTTGACGACGAAGTCGAATCGCTTCGTCAGTTTAACTCCGGCACACAATTGAGCATCGCCGACGTCAGCCAAGTCGAAATCACGGTGCTCGATCCAAGCACCTCTAAAAACGGTAATTTTGCAGATTACCTCCCCGACGGCACGGTCGTCGTTTTTCTCCAGCCTGATAACCTGTCTGAGCACGCTCAGCGCTATCGCGAACGCAGCCCTGACAGCGCGAGTGTTTTCACGTGGGATGAGGTCCGTGCATCGTTGGGGCGGTTTGCGATGGCCACCGCAGCCCAAATGTCGGCCGGATACGCCGGCCAGCGTTACGATCTGCCGGTCGAATCGGTTGAAAAGTTCAGCGGCGATATTGGCGAAGTTAAACTTCAGGTCGAACGCTTGGCTCGGGACGCCAACGGTCACGAATTTGAGGTTTTCGTGCTGGCCAGCGTCGGCGGCGAAATACCGCGCGTTACAGAGATCTTGAAACCCACCGGCGCGTCTTCCGAAGAACGGCTCAAAATCGGCGTGGGCTGCGTTCACGAAGGTTTTCGCCTTCGTAACGCGGCTCAGGTGGTCGTTGGCTGTGACCAGGTTTTTCATCGCACCGACCTACGACGCAAAGGACGTCGTCGTCTGGGAAAAGCGATCGACAGCTTCATGGACCTACGGATTGGTGATTTGATCGTGCATCTGTCGCACGGCATCGGTCGATTTCGCGGACTCAAGATGCTGGAAAAGGACGCTCAACTAACGGAACACTTGGAGCTCGAATTCTACGGCGGTACCAAACTTTACGTCCCCGCCGCGAAGATCGACCTTGTGCAGAAATACATCGGTGGCACCAAACGCCAGCCGGTTCTGGCGAAGATCGGCAATAAGAACTGGGCGAAGCAAAAAAACGCCGTTCAAGATGCGATTACCGATCTGGCTGCGGACATGATCGAACTTCAGGCGAAACGGGAGATGCAACCGGGAATGGCTTGCGGGCCCGACACGGCGTGGCAACATGCGTTTGAACATTCCTTTCCGTACCACGAAACCCCTGATCAACTGACCGCAATCGAAGCGATCAAAGACGACATGGAACGGGTTCGGCCGATGGATCGGTTGTTGTGCGGCGACGTTGGGTTTGGCAAAACAGAAGTCGCGATGCGCGCGGCGTTTAAAGCCGTCGAAAACGGATTTCAAGTCGGAGTACTGGTCCCCACGACGGTACTGGCGGAACAGCATTACAAAAACTTCAAAGAACGTATGGCCGAATTCCCGGTCGCGATCGGTAAACTTTCTAGGTTTTGTTCGACCGCCGAAATGAAAGAAACGCTGGCGAAGATGAAATCCGGCGAAGTCGACATTGCGATCGGCACCCACCGCATCGTCTCCAAGGACGTCGAATTCAAAAATTTGGGATTGGTCATCATCGACGAAGAACAGCGATTCGGCGTCGAACACAAAGAACGATTGAAGAACCTACGCAGCAGCGTTGATGTGCTGACATTATCTGCCACCCCCATTCCCCGCACCCTTCACATGTCATTGGTGGGAGTGCGGGATATCTCGAATCTGGAGACGCCTCCGGAAGATCGATCGCCCGTTCAAACCAAAGTCTCGCGATACAATAACGAAATCATCAAAACATCGGTGCTGCGAGAGCTTAATCGCGGAGGCCAGATTTTCTTTGTTCACAACCGGGTCAAAGACATTCATCTGGTGCAGCAACGGCTCAAAGAACTGGTCCCTCAAGCCTCGATCCGCGTTGGTCACGGTCAGATGCCGATGGAGGAACTGGAAGAGGTAATGACCGACTTCATTGCCGGCGAATTTGACATTTTGTTGGCCACGACGATCGTGGAAAGCGGATTGGACATCCCCAACGCCAATACGATCTTCATCGACGAGGCCGAAAATTATGGGCTGTCAGATTTGCATCAACTCCGCGGCCGAGTCGGTCGTTACAAACACAAAGCGTATTGCTATTTATTGATCGCGCCTAACAAACATCTTAATCCAACAGCCGCCAAACGCCTCCAAGCGATCGAAACGTTCTCTCAGATGGGCGCCGGTTTTGCGATTTCAATGCGAGATTTAGAAATTCGCGGTGCGGGCAATTTATTAGGCACCCAGCAGTCGGGACACATCGCAACCATCGGTTACGAACTTTATTGCCAGTTGCTTGAAAAAGCGGTTCGGCAGATCAAGCACCTGCCCGCAAAACTTTCGATCCACGTCGAAGTCGATCTACCGATCGCGGCTTATCTGCCGGACGACTATGTTTCCGACCGGCGGCAAAAAATCGACATGTACCGACGCTTGACGCGGCTGGAAAAATTCATGCAGATCGAAGAACTGGGCAAAGAACTGGTCGACCGGTTTGGGCCTCTTCCCGACGCGGCTAAACGGTTGCTGACCCTTTCGGAACTAAAACTTGAGGCCGCTACGTGGCAGATATCATCGATCTACCTTCAGAATAAGTACCTCGGATTCCGCTTCAAAGACCGTTCTAGGATGGCTCAGCTATCCAAAATCCGTCCGATGATCCGCATTATCGATGACCAAACAGCACTGGTGACTTTGAAGTCGACAAACATCGCGCCGGGAAAAATGCTGGCACTGGTGAAATCTCTATTGCAACCGCCAAAGTAACTGTTCTACAGTCCGTCGCCGAAACCCACGCCCGGAAATTGTCCAAAGACTCAAATTTGGCGTCGGAATTTAGGCGAAATCCGTGACGACAGCGTAAGCAACACTGTCAAACTTCACCGATGGGACAGGGAATAATGGCAACCAATTCGAACCAGAAAATTTATCAATCAATGATGGCGTCGATGCTCACCGCTTCATTTGCGGCGGCAGCATTGTGTGGATTTTCCGTTCGTTGCGAGGCTCAGTCGGCGAAGAAAATCACGCCTGACCCGTACTACTCAACCCTCCGCCAAGCCCAACAAGCGTCGCCCCCCCTTGGGCCGATCGCGCCGTCGTTGCCGGCGGCATCATCCAATTCGTTTTACCAACCGGCCGCAATTGCCCCAACCGGGTGGGAGCCCCCCAAAACAGCCGTCGTCGCAGTACGCGGAACACAATCCGCTGACGCAAATGCCAAAGCGAAAGCCAAACAAGAGGCAGAGGTTTGGTCGTCCGTCGCCCGAGAGACCACCAAACCGGTCACCCGCATCGATTTTAGTCGTTTAGATTTAAAACCTACGGCCAAACCTGCAAACGCTGCGCTGCCCCAATCGTTGCAACCGGCCAATGTTGTGGACGCCGTTTCAAAGGCCGCCGGTGAGTTCAAGTCGCAGTCATTAAAGCCCATCAAAGCCATCGAGAATTTCGCCGGCGCTGTGGCTCAAGCCCCCAAAAACGCCCAAGCGGCACTGAAATCGCAGGTGGCTAAAACAAGGTCGATCATCCGGCAAAAGGAGAAAGAGCTGTTCACCACCAAAGCAGCACCGATGTCCAAACCCACACCGCCGGCCAAATCTCTGCCACTGGCACCGTGGAGGGATCCGTCGGAGTTTAACCTGCCCAAGGTAGGCTCCGATCTCAGCCAAACCAAAACAGGGAAATCCTTTGATTCGCTCAGGCAGAGCGCAGCTCAATCCGTCGCTCAAATTGCATCTAAAATCGGCACCCAAACGAACGAAGATTCCCCAGTAAAGCCGGCAGCCTACGAACCACAAATTGGAAATAACATCAAAAAGCTGGGCAACAAAATCAAATCGTTGACCAGCAGCGAACTCAACGTTCCGCCGGTCCAAGAAACGCGTGTCGCCGATTCTTCCCATCATTTCTTTCCGCCCAACCAAACCATTATCCCCCCACAGGGAGGAACGTATTCCGGGCCGGTTCAGCCAACGTTTCAAAACAGCCAACAGTTCCAGGGCGAATCGTTTGAGAACAGTCGCGTATTGGCTCTAGTCGGTGGTAAACCAGTGTTTGTTGGCGACATGATGTTCGAAGTCAATCAAATTCTCGAAAAATACATGAAAGGGGCACCTCAGGCGGCCAAGGACGCTCAAAAGCCAAAACTGATGGCGCGGTTGCTTCCTAAATATATCGATCAAAAAATTCTGTTCGTGTCGACGTTGGATCAACTGCCAGAAGGCGCCGATATCAACGGAATTCTAAAACAGGCGGAAAAAACCTTCAATGAAAAAGCCCTGCCGGATTTAATGAAAAATTCTGGCGTTCAGTCGCCCGCTCAATTCGATGCTATCCTCCGTTCGCAGGGTTCGTCGGTCCGCCAAATGCGAAGCGCCTGGGCCAAAGACCAGATCAGCAAATTCTTCTTGCAAGAAAAAGTCAAATACAACCGCCAGGTAACGCATCTGGAAATGCTGGATGAGTATCGATCAAATTTTGACCAGTACGCGGTCAAGGGGAAGGTGCGTTGGGAGCAAATCGAAATCCAGCCCGCGAAAGCCGGAGGGCGTTTTGCAGCCAAAGACAAAATCGAAGACGTTTACAATCGCTTGGTCCACGGCGGAAACTTCGAAGCGATTGCGAAAAAGGAATCCCACGGATTTCGCGCGTTTAAGGGCGGACAGTACGACTGGACCAGCAAGGGAAGTCTTGTGAATAAAGAGATCGACAAAGCCATTTTCAGCTTACCCCAAGGAAAGCTCAGCGGGGTGATTGAAACCAAGAGCGGATTCCACATCATCCGTGTCATTGAACGGGTCGAAGACCACCATACGCCCTTCACCGAAGCTCAACTCGAAATCAAAAAACGTTTGTTGGAAGCCCGACGTGACGTAGCATTTCGAACTCACATTGACGGTTTGAAAGATAAAGTCAGCGTTGAATACGTCAACCAGTGACTAAGGTAGCGGGTTTACTTCGACGAATCGCTTCCCCCCCCAGACAATGGCGAATTCTGATATACGCGCCGCTGTCGCGGTGAGCGTTCGTTGATAAATTAACGGCGCCTCCACACGATCCCCTGACTGATTCAATGCAGATTCTCGACAGCCTCATTCCGATCTTCGCCGTCATTGGATTGGGGATGTTGCTTCGGAAACGCCATTTTCTAACCGTTGATTCTACTCGCGCGTTCAACCAGTTCGCATACTTTTTTGCGCTACCGCTGTTCCTGTTTTACAAACTGGCCGCGGCACCTCCTGCGGGCAGTCAAGCACATCCGATGTTCATCGCGCTAATTTCAGCGGTGGCGGCAACGGGAGCGATTGGGTGGTTCGCAGGTTACCTGTTCGGCGTCCCAATTCGATCACGCGGTTCGATGATCCAAGCCGCTTTTCGTGGCAACCTGGCTTTCATTGGATTGCCGCTGATGTTGTTCACGATCGTCGAACTGCCTACAGCCCAGCGTTCGGCGACCGAAGCAGCGGTTCTGCTGGCCATCACGCCTGTTATTTTATTTTACAACGTGGGCTCGGTGATCGCATTAGCCATCTACAACGAAGAAACGAAGCAAAGCTTCTCCTACAGGAAAATCTGCGTTAGCCTGGGGAAAAATCCTATCATTTGGGCCTGCGTGGTCGGAGCGACCTTTCAACACTTTCACTGGCAAGTGCTGACGCCGGTCGCTCACATCTGCGAAATTATCGGCGGTTCGGCGTTCGCCATCGCGTTGGTCGGTATCGGCAGCCAACTGGTTTCAATCCCCGCTTCGAACGCTTGGCGAGCGACGATTTTGCCGACTGTGATCAAGTGCATCGTCTGTCCGATCATCTGCTGGATCGTCGGAAAATCCATCGGACTTGCGGGCTTCGAATTGCAGGCAGTCCTGATTATGGCGGCAACGCCAACCGCGGTGTCCAGCTTTGTCCTGGCCGATCAAATGAAAGGGGACTCCGACCTGGCCGCCACTTCGGTCGTCGTTTGCACCGCGTTTTCGTTTGTGACGCTGTCAATCGTTTTATTGTTGACCTAAACACCTTCACTGAACCTTTACCCCCGCCTTCAACCGAGCCCAGAAAATTTCTGGCGTAGAGAATTAAACAACCCGGTTTTCGCCACCTCTGCTGGTTTCGCATTCCGTGAAAACTCGTTAAGCTAACCTGTCTACGGTGACTGGAAGTCGCCCTCGAAAAAAGTTCAGTGTTCAAGTTTCATCGGTTTCCCTTCAGCGGGTTTGCAGGAATTATTTAATGTCAGAAGTCGCGAAACTCAAGTGTGGTGATCAAGAGCTGGAATTGCCAATCATTACCGGTACCGAAAATGAAAAGGGTATCGATATTGGTAAACTACGCAGCACAACAGGCATGGTCACTTTAGACCAAGGGTACGTCAACACGGGATCAACCACCAGCGCGGTCACGTTTCTCAACGGTGAAGAAGGCGTCTTGCGGTACCGCGGTTATCCGATCGAGCAATTGGCGGAGAACTGCGATTTCATCGAAGTAGCCTACCTGCTGGTTTACGGCGAATTACCTAACGAAAAAGAATTGGTGACGTTCCGCGAAAGCATCAGCAGCCACACAATGCTGCACGAAGATCTCAAATCTTTTTACGATGGCTTCCCGCGCGACGCCCACCCGATGGCGATCCTATCTAGCGTCGTCGGTGCGCTTTCGACTTTCTACCAAGATTCGCTTAACCCCCACGACCCCGACCAGGTCGAAGTTTCCATTCACCGGTTGATCGCGAAGTTACCCACCATTGCCTCTTATGCTTATAAGAAATCATTGGGCCAACCCTTTACCTACCCCGACAATAGCAAATCGTACTGCGATAATTTCTTGCAGATGATGTTCTCTACGCCATGTGCTGAGTACACCTCGGACCCGGTCTTCATCAGCGCGTTGAACATGTTGCTGATTGTCCATGCCGACCACGAACAGAACTGCAGCACATCAACGGTGCGGATGGTGGGTTCTGCGGATTCCAATTTATTTGCCTCGATTTCATCAGGTATTTGCGCCCTTTGGGGTCCGCTTCACGGTGGTGCCAACGAAGCCGTCGTGCAAATGCTGAACCAAATCAAAGCCGACGGCGGCGACGTCGACAAATATGTAAAAATGGCCAAAGACAAAGAAGACGGATTCCGTTTGATGGGGTTCGGCCACCGCGTTTACAAGAACTTTGATCCACGGGCCACGATCATTAAAAAGGCTTGCGACCGACTGCTTGAGAAACTGGACATTGACGACCCACTGTTTGAAATCGCTCAGAAGCTTGAGAAGGTAGCCCTTGAAGACGAGTACTTTGTTGACCGGAAGCTGTATCCGAACGTCGATTTCTACTCTGGCGTTATTTACAGAGCGATGGGAATTCCGGTCGAAATGTTCACTGTCTTGTTCGCGATCGGCCGTTTACCAGGCTGGATTGCCCACTGGAAAGAGATGCAAAATTCTCCTTCCAGCCGTATCTGTCGGCCTCGACAGGTTTACACCGGGCCGCTGAACCGAGAGTTCGTGACACTGGACAAACGATAGTGGAAAAAGGTCAGTGAAATTGCGAGCAGGCCAAAAAGTATCCGGCAGGTTAAAGCCCACCATTTGCGGTGCCGTTAAATTGCGGCAAAGTTAAATTGCGGTAAGGTTAAATTGCGGTTAGGTTGTCGTGTTTCAAATCCGTAATGGTCATTCGACTACGACGGGCGAAAGGATTTAGATGTCGCTCGCAAATGGTTCTTAAATAGCTTCACCCATTTGGTCTCAAACCGGTAGGGATTGCTTAGCATCGCGATAGTGCGGGTGGGTTTGTCGCCAGAAAACGATCGATAAACCCGCCGGTTCGAATTGTCGATCACCTCTGCCATCTTCGGAACCATCGAAATTCCGTGGCTCAACGAGACCAGTTCTTGAACCGTCGCCAGTTGACTGGTCCGTTCGATCGAAATAGGTTCCACCGACTGGCGTTGGCAAAATGAGGCGATATTATCCGATAGACAATGGGCTTGGTCGAGCATCACGAACGGAAAATCTCGGACGTCTTTCAGACGAATCGTTTTCTTTTTTTCCAATTCATGGCCGTTGGGAACGACCAACACCAACTCTTCCTCAAACAGTGACTCAACTTCCATATATTTGCCAGAGACCGGCAGCGCAAGAATCGCCAGGTCAACTTCACCGTGCTTACAGCGCGCAATAATGTTCTTGGTCGTGTCTTCTTGGACGACGACAGAAACTGTCGGATTGGCGGCGGCAAACGTTTTCAACAGCCTCGGCAGCAAATACGGCGCTATGGTTGGAATCACGGCCACCCGAACGGTTCCATGGGCCCCCGATTCAGCAAGTTCAGAAAATGTGTCATTAACCAAGCTTATGATCTGAATCGCACGGGCGAAAAATTGCTCACCCATCTCAGTCAGTACAACTTCGCGCGGCCGGCGCTCGAACAGCGGTTGTTCGAATTGCGATTCCAACTTCTGAATCGCGCGGCTGAGCGACGGTTGGGATACGCCAAGAGTTTCCGCGGCCCGGGTGAAGCTTTTTTCTTCGGCCACAGCGCGGAACCAAGCCAACTGTCTGAATTCGAAATCGTTGTTCATGTCGCATTACCAAAGTTAAGCTGCTGACGATGCAGTCAGTTCGTTGGCGTCGCCTAGATATATTCTATCTAACGCTATGATAACGACCTGACCGGTGCTGTTTGTTGATTTCCTCAGTTGGTTGAGGGATTAACGGCGAAACCGTGTTAGTAACATCGCAGCAAAAAACCGCTGCCCAATGTCGAGCAGCGGTTTCTAGATTTTAAGTCGATTGAATTAGCTCGATTTAGTCAACAACCACCCGGTTGCCCCGACAGGCCATTGTCCCGCCGGGAGCCGACCATTCGGTCTCAACCAGTGGTTTGTCACCGTTTAATTTTGATGTAACGGTAATCGCCGGAACTTGGATCAGTCGAAAGCAGCCCGAAGTGAACCACCTCCGATTACCGTCTTTCATTCGTTCCAGTTTTAATTCAAACAAACCCTTCAGGTAGGTTTAGTACATGTCGTGTCCGCCACCGTGTCCGGCCGACTTACCGGCTTTTGGTTTTTCGGCGATCAGTGCGTCACTGGTCAGCAACAGGGTCGCGACACTGGCAGCGTTGGTGAGCGCCGTCTTGGTAACTTTCGCAGGATCGATAACACCGGCTTCGACCATGTCGACGTAGTCATCGGTCAATGCGTTGTAACCAAAGTTGGCTTTGTCACTGACGACTTTCTCGCAAACGATACCGCCATCTTGGCCAGCGTTGCTGGCGATCATGTTCAGCGGAGCACGACAAGACCGCACAACGATGTTGTAGCCAGTGAGTTCGTCATCAGAAAGATCACCGGGCTTCACCGAAGCGGACGCTCTTAAAAGTGCAACGCCGCCACCGGGAAGGATTCCGTCTTCGACCGCGGCGCGTGTCGCGTGCAAGGCGTCTTCGACGCGCGCTTTCTTTTCTTTCATTTCGCTTTCGGTGGCAGCACCGACATTCAGTTTGGCAACGCCACCAGAAAGCTTCGCCAGACGCTCTTCTAGTTTTTCACGATCGTAATCTGAAGAACAATTCTCGACCTCTCGCCGAATTTGATCGACTCGTGCTTTCACATCAGAAGTCTTGCCACCGCCTTGGATGACGGTGGTCGCGTCTTTGCTGATGATGACTTTTTTAGCACGCCCAAGATCGGTTAGGCTAAGGTTTTCCAACTTCATTCCGAGTGCATCAAATACGGCAGTTCCACCGCAAAGAATCGCGATATCTTCCATCATCGCCTTACGTCGATCGCCGTAACCAGGGGCCTTCACTGCACAGCAGTTAAACGAACCGCGGAGGCGGTTGATCACCAGTGTCGCCAGCGCTTCACCGTCAACGTCTTCAGCAATGATTACCAATGGCTTGCCCTGTTGAACGACTTTTTCCAACAGAGGCACAAGATCCTTGATGTTTGAAATCTTCTTTTCGAAAACCAGGATGTAGGCGTCTTCGAAAACGACTTCCATACTTGAGGGTTCGTTCACAAAGTACGGCGAAAGGTACCCGCGATCGAATTGCATACCTTCGACCAATTCGACTTCCGTACTAAGGCTTTTGCCTTCGTCGACGGTGATGACGCCGTCTTTGCCAACCTTGTCCATCGCTTCAGATAGCAGTTCGCCAATTTCGCGATCATTGTTGGCAGCAATCGAAGCCACATTCGCCATCTCTGATTTATTCTTGATCTTGATCGACATGCTGGTGAGTTTTGCACAGATATCGTCAACAGCTTTTTCGATCCCTTGCTTCATCTGGATCGGATTAACGCCGGCAGTGACTGCTTTGAGGCCCTCGTTAAAGATAGCTTCGGCCATCACGGTTGCGGTTGTGGTACCATCGCCAGCGACATCACTGGTTTTGCTGGCCACTTCGCGGACCATTTGAGCACCCATGTTTTCGTAAACGTCTTCCAGTTCGATTTCTTTGGCGACGCTAACACCATCTTTGGTCACCGTTGGTGAACCGAAGCTTTTTTGTAGGATTACGTTACGGCCTTTAGGACCAAGCGTGACTTTTACCGCACGCGCCAATTTTGTTACGCCGCGTCGAATGGCTTCGCGGGCCTCTTGTTCGAAGGCAATCATTTTTGCCATGATAAATCTCCTGAGTTCAGGTTGGTGTTGAGTTTTTAGATTGGTTCGTAAGGCACAATGGCCTATCTCATGTGTTGGATAATCGCCGGTCCGACGATCGATTGTTTGGGATCGTTTACTCAATGATCGCCAAAACGTCGTCCTCACGCATCAGCAACAGCGTGTCGTCCCCGAATTGAATTTCGTCGGGCCCGTAAGAGGAAAACAGAACTTGATCGCCCGGTTTCACCGTCAATTCAATACGCTTGCCATCTTTAGTCATTCGTCCATCGCCAACTGAGATCACTGTGCCACGGGCTGGTTTGTCCTTTGCCGATTCTGGCAAGAAAATTCCTCCCGCAGTCTGGTCCTGTGATTCTTCGCGTTGCACAACGATGCGTTCGCCCAGCGGTTGCAAATTGACAGATTTAGCTTTCGATTTCGCTGGTTTCTTGGCGGTCGCTGCCATGTTCTATTCCTCCAGAACTTTGGTTTGATGTCGTGATTTGATTCGTTTTGTTGGTCGAAGGCCGCTATGGTAAGGGGTTTGAGACCGATGTCTACAGATTCCCCTGACATTTTTGCGGATAACCATTTTCAAAAAACAGTCAGCAGCAATTCGCGGGCCAGACCTGTAAAAGACCAAAGAAAATCCACCTCCGACTCCAGTTCACGATTCAGGGGGCGCGCACTTTTGCCGGGCACTACCGAAGCCCCCAGAGATTCCCAGAGCACCTTGGCAACGCCCAAAAAAATCAGGGGGAAGTTACTTACGTGCGGATTATCAGCCCGTTTGAAAGCGTGAAGGGACTGGCCAAAATCCAAAACAGGTTCGGCGAAGGGAATTCGGGCCGACCCGACCGAAAGATTCCCCCCCCCAAGCAACCAACGGATTCGCTTCGCCAATGCCAAAAGACAGGAACGCCTAAAACAACAACAAAAAAACGATCCTGCAACAATCTGAGTGTCCCGCACCCGAAGAACGACTCCGCCGCGCTGAGGCTGACACAATGTCATTTACTGAACAAGTCGCCAAACCCTTTGAATAAATCAAACGCGGGTAATGCGTCGCCTTGCTCTGAACGATGCACGTCAAGGATTCCATGTAACGAAAACCGATTCTCTTCCTTGACCACTTCCAACTCCAGCCCGCGAAACCAGGTCAAGACGGGCGCTAAGTAACCTTCAGGCAGTTTTGGGCTGCCAAAAGAGGGCCAAGCGGTCGAGTACCAAACTTCCCGTCCGGTCGGTAAAACCAACCGATCGTACTCACCATCAAGCGCACAAACCAACTCCACATCCAGCAACCTTGACGCTATTGCGCGCGTTTGCTGAGGCGGCGTACGAAATTGCTGGTTTAACAAATTCAGCAATCGCACGTTGGCAATCGATGCTTGCCAACTGCGGCGAAAGTTGATCGTGTTGGCCCAAACCTGAATTTTCGACTTCGCCAGATCGCCAATTTTAACTCGCACCTGTGCCGGCCGAGGACTAGGAATCACGGCGAGGTGTTGTTTTAGGCTTTCCAGTCGCCGTCGATCGAAAGCTAACACGGAAAAATCCTTCCATTGCAACCGCCACAACCCCAACAGCCGCGAATACGTATACCCAAACGCATCGGGACGTCCACCCAATTGAGGCATCCAGTCGGTGTATCCGGGTTTTGGCCACGCTCCGACATACCCCGGAGTTTCGCGGAACGTCTCCAGCAACCGCAAAAACGATTTTGGCTGAAGATCGATATTGGGATCCAAATAATCCTGCACCGCGCCGAACATATGATGCGTCTCGGTTGGCCCGGTCACGCCTCCTGCTCTGACGCTGGCTTCGAAGCGAACGATATCGTCAGGTGCCGCACGGACCTCTTGTTTCAGGGGTGGCCCCATCCTTTCCACCAACCACTTATACTTGTCTTCACCAAAAGGCAGCACGCGCGCATCAAAAACGATGCGTTCGAGTTTGTCTTTTTCTTGGTACCGTTTCACCGCAATCACCATCGGGTCCAGCGATTTAATGTTGTTGGAAAAAAATTTGGCCCTTTGAGAAAACCAATGTTGCTCTTGTTGGGTCGCCCGGTTGATCTGCATGTCTGCAATGGGCGTAAAAAACCCCCGTCTCCCGCGCAGCGAACACTGCCAACTGTCACCCACGGTGTTAAAGGTCGTTCCGTCGGGGTGCCTCCCAAAATCTGCTGGAAGATACCCGCCACTGATAAGATCGCCGACACTGTTGAAGTCAAACGATTCTCCAACGGCCAACAATTTAGCCATCTCATTTAACACCATATCGGTGACCACTTGGTTGCGTCGCCGAAGTTCAATCTGATACTCTGGCGTCAGCAATTGCTGAAAAAAACGAGTCGGCAGATAAATAAACAGCGTGTCCTCCCGGTCCAGCGGCATTTGATATCGGGCAAATTGAAACTCGCGGGTGTCCGCAAGACAGCCAATCCCCCGCGCCGATTCAAGGAACCGTTCGGCGATTCGCAAGGAAGTTGTCAACAAGTGGTTATCACCGGCAACCGCATAAAAGGAACGGAAGCGATTGTCGGGCGTGGAAAGCAAATCTATCTTTTCGCCACTGTCAGTGGTGATCGTTTCAACCGTTGCGTTTTCTTTGGAGTGCTGTTTGGCGAATTTAAGCCGCTTCGAACGCAAGTTGTTGGCTAACAATTTCGTGTTCTTGGCATGTAACATTACACCGATCGCGGCGCCGTTATCGAAGTAGCTATCCATGCCGATTACCCCCACGTCGTCGATCAGGCTGCCACCAAACAGACGGTCAAACTCGTTAGACTGAATCGCCAACTGATCCAAGAATTTAGATTGAATCTTCGGCTGATAACCACGTAACTGGACCATACGACTGAGGTTCCCGCCGAACTCCTCCGTTAAACGCTGTAGCCAGATTTGATTCTGCCAAGCGCCGAACCTCAGGTAAAAACACTCATGCGGCACCGCCTTGGACAGCGGTTCGACCTCGATACCTTCCGGTAAATTGTCGACCACCAGAGGCGTCCATTGGATTTTCTCTGGCAGTTGCAACGTTGCTAAATCACGGTCAACGCCGACGGTCATCGCGTTATGAATGCCGTCAATCCGAAGTGATTCAACATCAAACAACAACTCAAACGTCCTTGCTAAGGCGTCCTTTGATCGGATTACACGCTCGGGCGCCGCCAGACCAAGTCGTTTACCGATCAGGGCCGTGAGGTAAGTTTCGACCATCGGCGGATAATCTCCCGATTCAATCATTTCCGCACTGGCGGAGGAGAAACTGTTCCACCAGTTTTTCGCAAATCGCTCATAACGTCGAGGTTTATCAAACACGATGGGAATTGCGAAGTGCGTTTGTCCCGAACCGTGCAACGTCACGTCCAAGGGGTGATCGCCCTCAAAAAGAAACCACACCGACTTGGATTCCACTGCATTGGTTGGGTCTGGCCGGATGAAATTGCCCAAAAACTGACGAAACGGAGTGCTCGCCACCACGGGAAAACTGACGCGCTGGTTCGCTTCGGTCAACAACACGGCATCGGTTCGCGCCATCATTTCATCGCCGGTTTGCAAACGATAGTTGATTCGGGCAATCCCGTAAGGGCGTCCGGCGTGGGCTTCGGCGGACAGAATAATCGGGGGCCGACCCGTTTGGAAATCTTCTGTGACGTGGTTTCCGCCACCGGCAATCGCGGGTGTCGGAACCTGCTGCGCCACGGCGCGGTGCGGAGGTGCAACCAGCAAACCAAACACCAATAGACACAACAACGCGCTTAAATGATTCATCGCATTTCGATGGGATAAAGTTCGCCTGATTGACGCAATCAAAAATGATCGCCAGATAATTAACGCCGTCAGCAAATTTCCATTAGCAACATATTGTCGTCGCCGGCGCAGCACGTTCACCGTCAAAAATTAAACCGAGTCAATGATCGGATCGGACACATCTTCAATCATCACGTGAACCGCCCAGTCGCTGACATTTAAATCTTCGTCGTAAGATTGACCTGGATTCTCTTCTGCGTTGACGACAATCTCTTCACCGTCGACCGGGAAAAATAAATAGTCACAACCATCGGTGTCTATCCGCGTCAGCGGTCCGATCTGGGGGTGGACCATCTCCGTCACCCGGGCAAAACGGATTTGGCAATTGGTCGTGGAATCTAATTGATTGAAGAAAACATAATCGGGCGTCGCTTCTCCAATCCCTACTCCCTCATGCAAAATTGCTTCCGGTGGCGTCTGAAAAAACCAAAGCTTTTGCATCTCGCCCAACGTCAGCGTTTGGTCAAGTTCGTACCATCCAGGCACCCAAAGGGCCGTTTGTTTCGCGGTGATCATGGTTGCGCTTAAGAGAAATGGTTGGTCAAATTTAGATTTCCGAGTAGCTCGATTCGCCAGAAGTGGGACAATCAGCCAGTCGCCACGAAGTCTGGCGATTCCCTTCATCCATCGGTCACCTCAATTCTAAAGCCCTACAAACCAGACGGTTTAAAATCAGGCCATGGGTCAGATGATGGTTGCCCCGAGTCACGGTTGACTTAGGGCAGACCAGAAAATGCGCGTCCTGCTTCGAAGTGAGTTTCGCCAACGTTCCTGCGAGCCCAGATTTTTTCGTCCCCGCTACGACAGCTAATTCTCACTGACTGCTTGTCGCGCGTTTGCTTAGTGATGGTGAGGCTTATGCGGTGGGATTTTGCCCTCATAAGTCTTGCCATCAATTTCGATTTTCAGCATCACCCCCAAGTTCATCGCGACCGAAAGCTTGTCGTCGTCCAGCATATAGACCGCCGTTTTGCCGTCATCCCCTGCGTCTTCTCCTTGCAAAACGAACGGATCGCGCGTTTTTCCAGTTTGAGGAACGATGCTGACCTTGCCATCGACTGCAACTGATTTTTTTTCTTTGTCCAACACGTAAACGCGGATAACGGAATTCCCTTTGTAGTGCCGCCATTCGCCAACGAAATCCTTGGGTTCAAGATAAACGATGTGACCTTTGTTTGGCCCCATCTCTTCAGCGGCCCCGTCGCCATGACCGTGACCTTCATGATCATCGTGGCCCGCGTGATCTTCATGGCCTTCACCTGCGTGGCTGTGCCCGTGATCGTCGCCATCATGGTCGTGCCCATGATGGGCCTGGTTGGTATTCGTGTTGGCCGCCGGTTGCTCACAACCCACGTTCATGACACACAAAGCAGCGCATAAAAGAATAAAAGAGAATCGCATCGAAAGTACCTGTGGCTTGAGTTAAATAGTATTGCGGTCAGAAATAAGAGTTTTTTTTAGTATCGGTTCAATTATATCGTATCGACAATGAATTCAATACGGTGTCACCAAGGCTTTGTTTTCAACGTTTTACAACAGGATTATGAGAAAGCACAACCAACCTGCATCTAGCGGCCTCCTACGGTACCAATTCGCAAAGCGCGCGTGGTCAGGCCCTGCTTAAAGTATCGCCCCTGGGGCGTAGTTGATCACTTCGTCTGGAAGTTGCGACTTGAGTGATCCGACTTGGGATAGAAAGTGATCAACCTGAGCCAGCGCCGCCCCGGAATTTCTGCGCCCCTCGGCCAACACTTGATTCAGTTGGGATTCATCCAAAGGAATATCAACGTCATCTTTGAGACGGTCCAACAAATCATTGCAGCCAACTTTACCGGCCCTCAGATCATTGACCGTCGCAACGGCATGTTTCTTGATCGCACGATGAGCCGTTTCGCGGCCAACGCCGGCTTTTACGGCCTCCATCATAATCGTCGTGGTCATCAAAAATGGGAGATAATGTTCGTTTTCAATTTCGATAACCGATGGATAAGCATCCATCTGACTTAAAATGGTAAGGAACGTTTCATACATTCCGTCGATGGCAAAAAAGGCATCCGGCAGCATAATCCGGCGAACAACCGAACACGAAACATCGCCTTCGTTCCACTGATCCCCAGCCAAACCGGCGGCCATCGCCAGATAGCCTTTCAAAATGACGTGGAATCCGTTGACCCTTTCACATGAACGCGAATTCATTTTGTGGGGCATCGCGCTGGATCCCGTCTGTCCGGGCGCAAAGCCTTCACTGGCAGTTTCGTGGCCAGCCATCAATCGCAGGGTTTTACAAAATGACGACGGACCAGACGCCAGTTCGGTCAAAACCGAAACCGTCGAAAGATCCAAACTCCGCGGATAGACCTGCCCAACATTGACGCACGTGGCCGGCATTTGCAAGTACTCAACGATACGCGACTCCAATTCCAACACTTTCTGCGGATCGCCGTTGAATAATGAAATGGTGTCCATCTGAGTGCCCACCGCCCCTTTTAGCCCGCGCACTGGGTACCGCGCGATCAAGGCGTCCAAGGTTGCTAAAGATCCCAAGAGTTCTTCCCCGAACATCGAAATGCGTTTGCCTAACGTTGTCGGTTGGGCCGCAACGTTGTGGGTGCGCGCGGTGATCAACAGCGCGTTAAATCGTTCGGCAAGCGCGCTCATGCGAAGCAAAGTCGTGGCGGTCTTATTTCGGATCACCAACAGACTACGGTAGACCTGGAGTTGCTCAACGTTTTCGGTTAAGTCGCGCGACGTCATACCTTTGTGAATGTGCTCGTGCCCAGCCAGTTCGTTGAATTCCTCGATGCGCGCTTTGACGTCATGGCGCGTGACCTTTTCCCGCGCGTCGATGGATTGAAGATCGATTTTGTCGATCACCGACTGGTAGGCAGCAATCGCGTCGGACGGAATGTCCAACCCAAGAGCTTGCTGCGACTTCATTACCGCGATCCAAAACTCGCGCTCCAAGCGGATGCGTCCTTCGCCCGACCAAATACTCGAAATCTGTGAAGAGGCGTATCGCTGAGCCAGAACATTGGGAATCATAGGTATATTTACAATTTTAAATGAATTCAAGAAGTCGTTTATGGCAGGCTCGTTCGTACCAACCGGGTCTAAGCATAGCGAATTTCAATGGATTTTCTACCATTGCCGCCTTCGGAAGACGTGGCAAAAAAAACGTTTAAAACGAAACGGCTATCTTTGATATTGGCTTCTCTCCGGTACCATTAGGGCCGATTAAATGAGAGGGATCAGTTTTTCGGATTGCCGCAACTGATGTTGTTCAAGACGTGAGTTTGGTCGATAAGATCAACGTGGCAATATCGTGAAACGTCCGCCCCGTTTTTGGCGAACCGCTTTGCAATGCCGCTGGTCAGTCGACCAGCGTTCATAACGCCGGATTTTACGCGTGGTAGGTCCTTGGGTTGGGTGTGGTCGAGCGTTTGTTTTAAGGAGAGTTCTGTGGGATTGCGAAACATCGCATTGCTGGTATTTGCCGTTTTCACATTTGGTAATTGCGACCAAAACGACGCTGCGGCTCAGCAGCAAGTCGGCACGAGATTCAGTAGCGAATACTACTTGCCGGCCAATACGCGCGCTTGGATTTCAATCCCAAGCCTGCAAACGCTGAATGAACATTTGGACGCCAGCCAGTTAGGCCAATTATCTAAAGACCCCGCGCTCAAATCTTTCATCGACAGCGCAAGAAGCCAAATGCGGAAGTGGATGAGCGAAAAAGGCGTGAAATTCGAATTTTCGATCGAAGACTTTGACGACATCGACACCGGCGAAATCAGCATCGCAGGCGTTTTACCTGAAGTCGAGGGGGTCGAATCGATCGCCGGCACCCACGGTATCGTGTTGATGGTCGATGCCTCTAAGGACCTTGAAAAGGTCAATCAACTGATCGATCAAGTTAACGGTAAATTAAAAAAACGCGGCGCCGCCAAAGAGATGCTCGAAATCAATGGCGTCACCGTGACCAAGTGGAAGTACCCCGAAAAAAGAAAATGGGCCAAACGGAAAAAAGTCTCCTTTCAAGGAATTGCCGATGGTTGGTTCTTGGTCTCCGATAACGACATCATCTTTCGTCAAGTGCTACGACGGATGATGAAACTAGAAGATCCTAACGTCGCCGGAAACCTCGCGTCTCACGAGTCGTTCAAGTACGCGCGATCCCGGTGTCAATTGGGAGTCGACGACAAAGAAACTGCCGGCGACGTACGATGGTTTGTCGAACCCTTCGGTTACGTTAAACTGGCCCGCGCAATCGAAATCGAAAACGAACCGGTCAAAAAGATGGAAGACGACTGGACCACCGTTTTGGCTGCCAATGGCCTCAAAGCGATCCGATCGGTCGCAGGCGCAGCGTCGATCGCGACCGACGATAAAGATGCTTTCTTCCGAATCTTCGTTCACGCTCCCAAAGACCAAACCCGTAACGCCGCAGAAGCACGGATGCTCAGCATCCTCGACTTCGCGCCGATTGATCGCTCAGAGGTCGCCCCCCCCAAGTGGGTACCAAAAACGATCTCCGGATCTTTCACTGCCCAATGGGACTTTAGCAAAGCCCTTGCCGGAATAGGCCCGATCGTCGATTCTTTCCTAAAAGAAGAGGGCGCGTTCCAAGACCTATTGAACACCGTAAAAAACGAACCCGATTTTCGCGTCGATATTCCCAAACTGGTAGGGTTGATGGGTAAACGGTTTACCGTTATTTCCGAAACCGAAAAGCCACTTGGAATCGAAAGTGAGAAACTCGCCGTCGGGATTCAATTGGTCGATCCAATGTCCGACGCCGACGTCAAGGATATGATCGACAGTATCGCCCGGGCCATACGAGGCAAAAAGATCAATCTTGCCGGGTTCGATGTCATCGTCGACGACCGAACCGAGGAGGTTGATGGATTTGATGATTTGGACTTCGATGACGCGGTACTACCGTTTGAAGAGGAAGAAGAGGAGGACAAATTCGCGGGAGGCAACGCAGGCGGTCAGGCGTTCGCGCTGTTTGAGAAAAAATACATGGCGGTCGCAAAGGGCCATCTCTTTATCGCTAACGACAAAGACTACCTCAAGAAACTCCTCACCAGTTCTGACAACGACTCCTTGGCTCAGCAACCCGACTTCATCGCCATCAAGGACACTATCTCCAAGTATGTCGATCTCGAAAAGGTGAGAGCGACACGTTTTGGCCGAATCGATAAGGTGCTTGAACTAAACTACGACATGATCAAAAAAGGCGAACTGGCGAACTCAAAATCGCTGTTGGGGAAGATGGTCAACGCCCTGCTGACTGAATCCAGTGAAGACGGTAAAACGCCCGAATTCAGCGTCGATGTTGCCAAACTGCCAGACGACTACAAAGCTTCGATCGCAAAGTACCTTGGCACCATGGGTTGGATGACCGAAAACGAAACCGGTGGATGGCGAATCACTGGTTGCGTGCTCGAAAAATAGTGGGCCCGGCGGTCATTGCCGTTGACGAACCTTAGAAAGTCTCCGCCGTCACCGAGAAACGTGGTTGCAGCACAACGCGGCCGCGCGTTTAAATTGCTGGTTTTATTAACGCAGGTTCTCCCGCCGACGCCGCCAAGATCTGGTCATACTGACGCCGCGCAACTTCGGCATCAAGATACTTGATCTCGATTGCGTGATCGGCGGGCCCCGCCGCCGCGGTGTCCACCGACAACGTCGCCATCTGCCAACGCCGATCCCAAGGCGTCTGTGTGATCGCAGCGGATTGGATTTTTTCAAAGAAAGTCAAACTGATCTTCCGAGTCAAAATTCCACTGCGATAAGCCACCCCAAAGGAAGTGCGAGAAAACTTAACGCTGCGGCTCTTTTTGATCGCATACACGACCAGTATCGGCAACGCGATCAACGAAACGCTACAGCCCCAGATTCCGAAAAAAGCATACCCCAGCGGCGCCAACAACGAAGACGTTACTGCGGCGATTCTTGCCATCCTGGTCCCAGATTTATCCGAAAGGTGCTGCCAATGGTATCCCTCGGGCTGCCACCGCACACCGGGACGAAGATGGCCAATCATCTCCGCGACGTCAGCCGACGCAATCACAGGGATGAACCATCGGCGCGACACAGTAGCCGTTGCGTTTTCGTTTTCAGTTCCCGCCCCGCCTGCGGTTTCAATCCGAATCGACGACAGCCCCAACCATCGCGAAACCAGATTACTGTGGACACTAATGAACTGAATTCGTTTACGAGGAACCGTTGCGGAAACCTTGGTCAGCAGCCCGCAGGAGATTTTAAAATCTTCCCCCGAAAGTCGAAGTTGATATCCAAAAAATCGCATAACATACCACCCCACACCAAGCACCCGCAGCAACAAAAATCCCAACAGGCAGACTCCAATCGCAATCGCTGCGGTCACAAATGGATTACTGATCGTAGGTATCCATTGTGAAAGAAAACGGAAATCGTAATCCTGCTGCGCACGCGAATCAAATTGAAAAAACACCCCCAAAAGCACCCCAACCATGATCAAACCACGGTCGCTGGCAAACCCTGCTTTGGCCAATGAACCGGTCGAAATTTTAAGCAAACATTGACTGACCGGAGAAGACTGGACCTGGGTAAACGCTGCACGATCCGGCGACGGGTCTGCTGGCGCGTCGGGGGCAAAATGCGTTTCGCAACACGCTTCGTTTGCATCCTCTCTGGCGAAGCCGCCTGCGTTCATGTTCGTTGCGGTACCAACCGCAGCACCTTCCCCATCAGTTGGCCGCCGAAACACACTCCGGCGCAACAGTTCGACTTGCCCCAAAGACAAAACGCTTAGCACCGCTTCGGGTTTGGTTCCGCTGGCGGTTTCAACTCGCACTTCAGCAACTTTGAAGATCCGATGCAATACGCCTTGAACAAGATCGATGTTTTGAATCCGTTCAACCGGCACCGTACGTGTGCGTCGGAAGATCAATCCTTCATTAACGACCAAGTCGCCATTGAAAATCCGGTAACGCACCGTAAAGTAACGCACAATCGATAGGGCGACTGACGGTATCAGAAAAACGCAAGCCAAAATGATATAAAAACTGTTTCCATTAGCCGCGCCCAACAAACCAAAAATTGTGGGAATCACATTCGATTTAATCTGACCGATCAGGGAAAACATCAGCGAAATCGGATGCAACCTTCTGTCTTGGATTGATTCCGATTCAGCTTCGTGCGTCGCGTTGGTAATCGATACGTAGGGATTCTCTTCGGTACCGGATTTGCTTTGATCGTCTTGGCGAACATCATTAAATTCAGACGACATCGTGCTCCTTTCGCTGACGAATGATTTCATCACGCAGTTCGATCGCGCGCTGATAGTTCAGCCCATCGATGGTTACCGACGAGTTCTTAGTGCCAGCGGTATGAATGGTAAGGCTGCTGATTTCGAAGATGCGCTGCATAGGGCCTTGCGATACATCGGCGTGCTGGGCACGCGCCCACGGGATTGCGATCTGATGCTTCCAAAAAACACCTCTACGAATCTCAAGCCCTACCTTTCCCAGTCGCCAATGGACATGCCGATACTCAATTTCCGGCCAAAAAACTGTTTTCCACGCCAACGATAGACACAACACAAACAAACCGCTCGCCGCCAATATCATCCATACCCGTTCTGTTCCCGTCAGCAACATCGCGCCGCACGCTATTAACGAACCAACAACGGCCACGATCAGCAAAATCAGCGCTGCTAATCGTTCGGCGGGAATGAACCTCGGGTCAATGGGCTGAAAATCAACAGACGTAGGGTCGACCTCTCCCGCATCGCTTTCGGACGCTAAACGATTGCCTTCAGTTTTTGCTGCAACCGTAAAAAGCTGCAGTGCCTCGTTAGGCAATTTTTCGTTCGATAATTTTTCGGAAGATTCCGAATCATCAGGGGATTGGTGCATTTAGGTTTCTGAAATAAAAAAAATTACCCGCAAACCAATTGTTCGACGCAGACAACGTCTTATTGGACTAATTCGATCGCAAAAGATATTTAACCAGATCATAAATCTCCGTATAACGAAACTTTTGATCAATATAGTGATACAGGACATAAAAGGCGAAGTTATAAAAGCGACAGAACGACCAAACGCAAGCCACTTACAGCATCAAATTCATCACCGAAAATGACTCGACCAAAAGAATTCCAGCGCTGATCAAACCGATCAACAGTACCAAGAATCCTTTGAGTGTTATCGTCTGAGGATTTTTCAAATCAGCCATATTCAAACCCATTTCAGCCCGCAACAATACGTCTCAAGTTAGGAAAACGAAAGAAACAGCGAAACGGCGTCACCGACTGCAATGTGCATGCAAACTAGTGCGTTGTCAAAGCTAAAAATGGGGTTTGGCAACATGAGCCGTTTTGGCGATAGCCACGGTTATTGCATGTTCAACCGTGGCTATCGCCCAAACGGCTCATCCAAACGGCTCATCCAAAACTAAGCTTTGACAAAGTGCTAGAAGGCACAGGGCAGGGGAGACATAACTTATTCAATCAACCGCCTTTCACCTTTATACTACGAAAATAATCTCCGTGAAATCCAAGCCCACGCGTCTCTCAGGCGTTTCATATTTATTTCCTCTTGAAAAAATTCTCTTCAGCCTCGTTGCGCTGTTGCTGATCGCTGGATCAAGGCCGACTTTTGCCGTCGATCCGATCACCAGCCCCGGCGGCATGGTATCGGCCGTCGTATCGGTCGTCGCAGATGACGCAGATGACGCAGGCGCAGCACTTGTGTTTCGTGTTATTTACAAGGATGTCGATGTCATCGAAACGTCAAGGATCGGGATATCAATCGACGGATTCGATTTGGGATCCGGTGTCAGCCTCAGTGCTCCGAAAATCACTCAAGTCGATGACACCTATGCCACGCGCGGAAAACACGCCGTCGCCCGAAACCACTACACTTCGGCCATCTACGACGTTGGTCACAGGCAAAGCAACAAGAACTATCGGCTTGAGTTCCGTATTTACGATGATGGCGTTGCCTATCGCTACAGCGTTCCGGGGGCTGGGGTTCAGCACGTCGACGGGGAAAGCTCAAGCTGGAAAGTCATCGCTGGGGCAACGGCGTGGTACTTTGAACGGCTTACCAAGGGCTGGAAACTAAAGTCATATGCGGGCCAGTGGCTGTCCACCGCTATTGAAAATTTGCACACCGCGACCCCCAAGAAAATTGGTCCGGTGCAAGGGACGCCCATTGTGTTGAAATTGCCGAATGATTTAGGTTTCGCCGCCATCACCAAAGCGGCCACCTACCGATACAGTGGAATGCGACTCCACGCTGTCGGCGACCGCACGTTGGTCGCCGATTTTACCGAAGGTGAAGCTGGTTTTGACGTTCAAGACGATGTCATTTCGCCGTGGCGAGTCACGATGCTGGCCGACGATTTAAACCAATTGGTCAACTCGGACCTGATCGAAAATCTCAACCGCGCCCCCGATCCGGACCTGTTCGCGGACACTTCTTACATCCGTCCCGGCCGCAGCGTTTGGAGTTGGGAAACATTGGGTTTGGGAACGCCCGACACCCAACGAACCTTCATTGATTTGGCTGCTGAGCTTGGGTTTGAGTTTTCGACCATTGATGACGGCTGGAAAGATTGGGACACCCCCTGGCAAACGGTCAAGGCGTTGGTCGATCATGCGCGCGGTAAAAATGTTGGGGTCTGGTTATGGGTACACTCGCGCGACATTCTCGACCCAACTGACGATTACCAACAAATGCAAACCTATTTCGACAAAGTCGCTCAAGCGGGAGCCGTTGGGCTTAAGATCGATTTCATGAACGGAGAAACCAAAGCGATTGTCGATTTCGAAACGGCAGTGCTGACCCATGCTGCGGCAAGGAAGCTGATGGTGAACTTTCACGGCTGTCACGCTTCAACCGGCGAATCGCGCACCTTCCCCAACGAGATGACGCGCGAAGGAATACGGGGAATCGAACTGAACAAAATGAAGGAAGGGCCGCTCACAGCGTCGCACAACGCAGCGCTGCCCTTCACCCGTTTCGTAGTGGGACATGCTGATTATACCCCGGTTCTACACACCAACCCTGGTCCGACGACCTGGACACAGCAATTGGCGATGTTGATCGTATCGGATTCCCCGTTGCAAACTTACGCGGAACATCCCGACACGATGATGAACGCTCCTGTTGTTGGGGACGCATTGGATGTTATGCTCGCGATCCCGACCGTTTGGGACGAAACCGTTGTCCTCCCAGGCAGCCGAATCGGGGAGATGGCGGCTTTCGCGCGCCGAACCGGCGACGATTGGTTCGTGGGCGTCGTCAACGGGTCTCAGCAACAGACGCTGAACATTGACTTCTGTTTTCTGCCAGCCGGCATTTACCAGTCCGACATCATCAGCGATGATTTATCGGCGGCCCCAGTAAGTGTCGCCGACATTGGAGTCAATGAAAAAGCGCGACGCGGAAATTGGACGACAACGTTTCCATTGGTAGTGACTTCCGACTCGATTGCCCCCTCCCATGGTCGAGAATTCACATTTCCCAGCGGCGGCGGGCTGATTATCCGATTAAAAAAGACACCATAAAAAAACACCCCCTAAAGGATTCGAAACAACGCCTGAATCCCTAGGAAATAGTTACGATCCAAAAGTTTTGGGTGCAAGGGGTGGTGCAAACACTGTCATCGATGCCGACGAGTCACGTCTGATCAAAGCTTACCGGCGACTGTCTGACGACCAAAAGAACGCGCTCGTTGAACAGGCCGAACGATCGGTGATGACGCCAGAGACAGGCACGTAGGCCCCTGACGAAGGGGATAGCCCCTGTTTTTCTGACGTCTGCTTTTGCCCACTGGCGTATCCCCAGCCCACGCGCGTTTCGGCCTTTCCCGGATTTTTTGGGCGTGACGGTTCAGCACGGCTGAGCAGCGAAGCGAATGCCGATTGATTCTCAGATTATCATCCTTAAAATTTGAGTAGAAGCCCGGCGACGGTTGGGCGGCAAACTGGGAGCGGATTTATAACCCGCGCTGTCAGCCCGGCCTTTGGAATCATCCCCATCGGCCCCGCTGACACCCGTTCTAAGGAAGGATGATATATCTAATGAGAATTCAGCAAGAGCGCCGGCGACGTCAGGCGCTACGGCTCCACATGGCCTTATCGCAGTTTAAAGTCGAAGCTATCTCCGCAAATTTTGCCGTAATTAGTGGCGAGGGCAGCGATTGCTTTGACTCGTTGTTTGAATTGGGGGAGAAAGTTCAAGGTTGTTGCAAATCACAAGAAATCGTTCGATATGTCAACGAGAGCATTATCAGCGACTCCCCGATAGACTTCTGTTTGCAACTGCACGATCAAGTAGCCACCGTCTATGACTCGGTCGGCAAGCAACGGTTCGACGATGAATGGTCGCGGCTAAGCGGACTTGCCACGAAGTTGGCTATGGCATCGGATATTCATATCGACCGCGAAAGCGAAACGAAAGGCGTAACACGATGAGCACCCGATCCGAC
>CALDYR010000070.1 GCA_937944405.1 uncultured Pirellulaceae bacterium | reverse complement strand
GTCATATCGCCAAAGCGAATGTGAGCGCTCACCATTTCCTGTCTTTCGACGTCTCTGGCGAGACGCAAGATTTGATCCCTCGTGAAACGAAGCCGAGACGTCATTTAGCTGTCGGGGATGGCGGTCCGCATAAAGCCTAAGAATTCTTTACTTAATCTGAAACCGCCGGCCGGCTGGTTGATCTCCATGATCACCGCCGTTCGTTGGACCCGATTACGATTGTCGATGGTATTAGGGTCTTTCATTAAAAGGCCTGCTGTTTGAGCCCCTCCAAAATTTGCGACGTACAAACCTGCCCAATGGGTTGGCTGGGGGCGAAGCCCAAAGTGTTGTGTCACCAGATTGATCAACCGCGTCGGGGCGCCCACCCACCCCCGGAAGGATATTCGTTGAGTGCGATGATTTTGGTCGAAGAAGTAGGTCAGCGCACCGTTAAGATCCCACGAATTTGTGCCAGTTACCAACGCGGTGCGCAGTCCGTGCAACCCGCCTTCGGGTGGAATCGTGGTTAGTCGCTCCCAACGTTGTTTCACCCACACCGGAGAAACGTCAAAACGGAAAACCTCTTTAAAACTCGTGACCGGAGCAAACTGCATAGGCCCGGTCGTTAGATCGGGGCCGTTGGCATCGCCCCGAAACGTATACGTTTCTGCAGCGCCATAATCGGGCGTCATTTGCAGAAAGTCCACCGCTGGAACGCGCGGCAGTCTTACGTTTGACAACGGCGTAAAAGAAGCCGCGTTCAATCCGCGTCCCCCGGTGCTAAGGGGAATCGCCGCGCGGGAGTTCATCGTGGAACCCGCAGGCAACGAAGGTGTCGGCATTGCTGGAGCAAACGGTTCCGTGGGGGCGCGCGTCGCCGTTGATACAGGAATGGCTGATGGTGACGATGATGGTGGTCTTTCGATCGCGCGCGTGGCCGAACCGGCAAACTGCACGCCGTGGGTTGCTTGCGGTTGAGGCAGCAGCGGACCTGCAGAACGCTGGGGCGCATTAGAGACGTAATAATCAAAATCGCGATTTGCGCCCTGAAACTCTGGAACCAAATTCTCCGAAGTGCTTTTCTGATACAGCATCGGAACAGCGATAAAACCTGCGACCAGCGTTGGCAAAAGAATAGAACGGAACATAGGCATCAAGGTCGGCTTAAATGACGAGCTGGGGAGATTACCAATGGCCAATGCGTTGACCTATTTTGATATAGTCTCAATCGGCCATGAAGCATCGATTTTTGAACAAACGTCGCGGTCGTCTCACAACGATACCAGTCGCAAAATACAGAAAAAGTCTGATAAACGAAACAAATAGATGATCGTATTGCTGGCTGATGAAGCAGCATTTTGGGCAGCGCTTTGGGCAGCGTTTGGCACAGTCCGATTCTACGGCGTAACCCAATGCAAATGGAGGCGGACTACTGGAAGTTTTCTTTCATCCAATCAAAATCAACGCCCAGAACGGCCGAAATGTAAACATCGGGATCGTCATAATCACGGCGTTTCACATCACACTGGTAGCCAAATTCAACCAACAGGTTTTCAGCCTTTTCGGTCGGAAGTTTCCGTCGCACTTGTTTGAGGAAAGTCACAAAATCTTCGGTCCGCAACGCTTCCTTGAAACTGGAGAACCGTTTCAACATGTGGCCATGATTGTTCTGCAGAATCAATTGGCGGCAAAAATTGGCAATCACTTCCATTTCAAGCATTGATGCACACACACCGGTCATTACCAAAGCGCGGTCTCGATCTTGCAGTTGAAGACGATTTTTGAAGGCCTGAGCCAGCCTCGCAAAAATCACCAGTTCTCTTGTCGGGTCGATAAACATCGTGGGTGCTGGTTGCCTTTTTCAATAAGAGACGGGAAAGGTATACTATAACACTATGGATGAATCATTGCGGCAAGAATTTGATTGGCTGTTTTCGGAAGAAGGAAAATCGCTGGTCTCCCAAGTTGAATCCGAATTGCGCGAACGAAAAAGCGCGCTTTCGATTAACAAGTCCCTGCGCAAGGACATATCGCCGGTCCGTGCCGCGATACTCATCGAACAGGCTCAACTGCGAACGCACGCACAACATAAGTTTTCGTGTGCCGATCAAATGTTTTTTACTCGACGCGGGCTTGAACAATCGACGTCACTACAAATCGCGCGGTACAAAGCGACTCATTTCGCCGGGCTAAAAAACGTAGCCGATATTTGCTGCGGAATCGGCGGGGACTTGATTGCACTGGCCGCCCGCGCGGTGGCAGGGGTCAAGACCGTTGGGATCGATGCTGATGAACTGACCGCTTCGATTGCGGGACATAATTTACAGAACGTCGGTATTTTTAACGCTCTGGTGTGCCAGCAAAATTTTGAAGAAACCGATCTGGCAGAGTTCGATGGCCTGCATATTGATCCCGACCGGCGCGCAAAATCTAGAACCGTGCGAGGAGACTTCTTTCAACCAAAATTGCCCGATATTTATTCGGCGTTGGCGGTTCGTCAGACTGTTGCAATTAAGGTCGCGCCGGCGACTCCGTTTCATCAATCGATGCCAGCGGGACTGCAACGCGAGTGGATTGGGGACAACCGCGAATGCAAACAGCAGGTGCTATGGAGCGGACCCAATACACCAAAGCCTCATTGCCAAACCGCGACGATGGTTGGAAGTTCAGGCAACGTGTTCACCTATTGCGCGACATCGAAGCGCGTGGCCGAGGGACGCTTAGGTTCTGCGACGGCGATAGGTGATTTCATTTTCGAACCGCACGCGACCGTGTTAGCATCAGGCCTAATGTCGCCGCTGGCCGAAGACGTGGGATTGCAGCCAATTTCCGAACTCGCTGATTATCTGACTGGAACCCAAGTCCCAAAAACACCTCTCTTAACCGCGTATAAGATCGAAGAATCCATGAAGTTGGATTTACGCCAGATCTCTGCGGCCCTCCGCAAGTTCAAAATTGGTCAGATCATCGTTAAAAAACGCGGCGTCGAACAAGAAATCTATAACCAACTCAGTCGATTGAAGATCGCCGGAGAAAATCGGGCAACTGTGATCGCGACCAGACATCGTCGCCAACGCATCGCTTTCATCACCAACATCAGCCCTCGCAACTGAAAAGTTTACAGAGTGTTCGCACCCGTTTACAAAACAGCTGCACGGATGACGGATGCTGCACGACCGACGTTAGTGGGATTGGGCAGAATTCGTGCCGAAGAAATTCGGCTGCAATGACTCCACCAAAGCTTATTTTTCTTGAGGCTGGCTTTTAATTAGAAAGCTGTAAGGATCGTTTGGGTCTGACAACCTAGCGAAGCACATTTGCCCTGCCCTGCCACATTCCAGCGTCCCTACACGGTCGGCGATTCCCAACGCGCTGGCTCCATGGATTGTCCCCATTCTTAGAATCGTTTCCGCCGAAACGTCGGGGAAACGTCGACGAATTTCTTTGAGTTCGTTCATCAAATTCAAATCTGGGTTGGACGCGCGCGAATCGGTGCCAACGGCCAAGTTAATCCCTCGTTCGAGAATCTCAGCCATCGGGTAGTCTAAGTGCCCAAAAAAGGCATGGGTGCGTGCGCAAAACACGATGCTCATTCGTTGTTTCACCGAACGAACGAAGTCCAATTCTTCGTCAGTAAGATAGTTTCCGTGAATTACCAGTGATCGTTGTGCCCGTGCGAGCGTCTTCAAAATCTTCAGGACAGAGTCGTTGGTGGGGTACATGTTGGGACGCCAAACACCAAACTGCTCCAGCATTTCTACCAACCGACCGGAACGTTTGGCAATAAATTCTCGTTCGTCCAACGTTTCAGCAATATGCATCGCGACGGTGGTCTGGTTTTTTTCAGCCACCCGAACGATACGTTGGAGCAGTTCGAGAGGTACCGAATACGGGGCGTGGGGACTGAGCCCCGGGATCGTGTTGGCGGTTTTAAGGTGCTGGAGATTGCTTTCTAATTTCGCGATCTTGGTGTCGTAATCACCTTTGTCGGCGCCTAAAGTTTCCTCGAAAACAGACAGTAAACAACCGCCGTTGTTGGAATAATGAGACGACTGGACTGGCGATGTTGCGATTTCGCCGATCGCCACGACGCCGTGGCTGAGGCTTTCTTGGATTCCTGATTGAATGATTTGGTGTTTCGATTGATCCGTGTGTTGCTGATCACGACGATAGCCCACCACCTTTGCGATCCATTGCGTGAATTCGATCCCCGGATTTCCCAACGGTTTTTTGAGGTTGCTAAATTCAAGATGGGTATGTGCATTGACCAATCCTGGCAAGATCGCGTGGTTGGGGAAGGATTGTTCTACGTCACAAGCCGGCATCTGATTTCGATCACCGACGTATTTCAAAATCCCTTCGTCATCTACAACGACGACCGCATTGGCAATAGGCGGTTGGCAAACAGGAAGCACCCAAGGGGCAAAAAAAGCTTTCATCAACTTGATTAACTTTGATAACGTAAAAGAAGAACGATTCGCTGCCGCCCGATAGTTTCAGCGATCACATCGTGATTTAAATAGATCGGAGGCGTTGATCGGCCGACCCAAAGTTTAGGTCCTGCGGTGATTTTAGTAGCTCCAAACCAGCACTTGGTTCTTCAGTTCCGATTGCATGTAGTGGGGTTGGCCTGTATTTCCTTCAATGAACCAAATTGGAATTCTAGTCGATAACCAAAATGACGCGTGTTCATTAAATTCACCGAACCACCAAAAGTTTTGGGCAATTAGGCTTTCAGCGTTTGGTGGTCGAGCGCGTCGGCGTCTAAAGATTCTTCGTTCGATTTGAAGTTTTGGTCGCCTCGGGCTGAAGGTAACTTGAGGAACCAGAATAACAGAGCACACGCTAGAATTCCAAATACCATCGTTGCCACAGCGGTGTACTCGTAACCAACCTTATCAGGGGCGTGCAGAATACGGCTGAGAACTGGCGAACCTTCGACGTAACCGCTTTCGGTCATCGAAAGCAAAACCGTCAGGCTGTTATGAGTGGCATGATAAAGAATGCACGGCAGGATGCTTCGTGTCTGTACGGCAATAATCCCTAAAATCATACCAACCACGCCAGTGATGACGGACTGTTGAATGATCGAGTGAGAAAGCCCGAAAAAGAGACTTGCGATAGCGATGGCTTGCCATTTGTTCTTCAGGCTCTCCAGTCCGGTGAGAATGAATCCGCGAAATGCGAGTTCTTCAAACAGCGCAGGGATGATCGCCATGACTAACAAAATGGCCAAAATGTTCGGGGCACCGGACATGATGTTTTCGAACGCGCTTTCAAACCCCGACATGTCCCCTGTCATCGGGTAGACGATCATTACCAATTCACGAAACGCCATAAACAGCGGATGGAAACAAATGGCCATCAACACCGCAGCGCAGGCCGTGGGAACCGAGCAAAAATTCAATCGCAGAGATCGAAGAGGGCTTTTACTTAGAATCAAAGCCATGAACAGCGTTGGAACCAGCACCGTCGCCAGCAACTGGACGATAGAGGTCTTACAGAACGATAAAAACGAATTGGGAACGCCTCCCATAGAAAAGTTTACAAAAAACGAAAGTACAAGAATCAATATGCAGCACAACAATGCGCTGCCGACGCTGGGCAGTTCAGAACGCTGACGGGCGATTTGTTTGACCCAATCGCCGACACCGAACCGTTCGCTGGCGCGGAACAGTACGGTTTCGCTGTTGAATTGATGGATCACCCAACGAACCGAAATCCACCCACATAGAATCGTCACGCCGCATACCGGTGCGAAGAATTGCAACGACTGCTCATATTGACCTTCGATCAAACCGCGCAACAGCAGCATCAATCCAGAAACGGGAATCAAACTGGTGCCCAGATCTAATCTGGCGGCCGGCAGCATGGGGATCATCATCAGCGGCATCGAGATCATCATCAGCGGCACCAAGTAGTATTGGCCTTCCTTGCTACTACGGGCAAACGCGGCCGCGGCCAGTGCAACGGCGCTGAACAGACCGGAGATAGGCACCAAAGCGATCACTAACCATAGCAATGCAGAAACGGGTGGCGGACCGATCGCCAGCCCGCCCATGTTGCCGGTCAAACGCGAGTACACAAACAGGCCCGTAAATGCCATGCTTAACAAGTTCAACAGGGCCGTTGCCATGCTGAACGAGATCACGGTCATTAGTTTCCCGATGGCGATCTCGCTGCGTTTGGCAGGACTACTGAGCAGTGTCTCAAACGTTCCGCGTTCTTTTTCGCCCGCACAAAGATCAATCGCAGGGTAAAACGCTCCTGTTAGCGACCAGATCATCACGATAAAGGGAAGTGTTTTGGACCACAGCGCGGCGCTCACGCCGGCTTTGTCTGCGACATCTGAGTTCGTGACTTCGACGCCTCGGATCAACATTTGAGGGACGTTGTTTTGGTGCAACACGTTGTCGACGAAGCTTTGCTGCCACGCTTGGATCACGTTGCTGAATCGTGTGGCTGCGATGGTGCTTTTGTCTTTGGCCGAATTGTGAAAGACGTAAATCTTGGGGGGGCGCGAGGCATCTTGGTCGGCGTCGATTGGTCGTGGTGAATCGATAACCGCTGGAATAACCACCGCCAGGTCAACGTTTCGTCGAAGCATCTGCTCTTCTAGCAAACGGTCGATCAAATGACTGCCATGGGCTTCTGGATTCTGTTTGAATTTTTGAATCAGCGACTTGAATTCGCGGTCGTCTTCCTCCGAAGCGACCAAGTGCAAAAGTTTCCGGTCTTTGGGGGTGGCGAAGGATTCGTTGATTTCTCCGTCGACAATTAATGCTGGGGAATCGGGCAGGTTTTCGGCGCCCACGATCCAGATGTCGGTGGGGTGTTCGCGCATGAACTGCGAAACCTGCAGCATCGCCATTCCCATCAAAGGGTAAAGAATCAACGGCAATACAGCGACCGTAAACAGGGTGCGGCGATCGCGCATTTGATCGCGCATCTCGCGTGAAAAAATTAGTTTAACGTTGGACCACTGCATAGTAAAAATTTCTCTTTTGTCGAAGGACGATGATCAACCTATTGCTGACAAATTGTTTAAGTCGGGTACTCGTTTTCTCGCAGAACTTTAGCTCAACACTTTGCGTTGTTTTTCTCGATCATGTTTTGAAATGATTTGATAGAACAATTCTTCGATGTCGGGTTCTTGGTTCTGTTGGATGATGTCATCGATGCTGCCTTCGGCGAGGATGCGCCCATGGCTCATGATGGCGATACGGTGACATAGTCGTTTTACTTCGGTCATGATGTGCGACGAAAAGATCACACATTTGCCCTGATCGGCCAACTGTTCGACGGTGCGAAGAACCTCTCGGGCAACTAGGATGTCTAAACCCGAAGTCGCTTCGTCGAAGATTAAAACCGGTGGGTCATGGATGATCGCGCGGGCGATCGATACCTTCTGCTTCATACCGGTGGACATTTTGCTTCCCAGCACGTTGCGAATGTCATTCATTTGAAAACGTTCGAATAGATGCTCCATGCGGATTTGTAAATCTTCGGCATCCATCCCGTACAGGCGTCCGAAGTATTGCACCAACTCCCATGCGGTCATGCGGTCGTAGATCGCGGTGTTAGTCGAAACAAATCCGATTTGGTGGCGAATTTTTTCCGGTTCGACGTTGACATCGAATCCATTGATGATCGCGGTGCCGCTACTGGGACGCAGGACGGTGCTGAGGATCCTCAGCGCGGTCGTTTTTCCGGCACCGTTGGGGCCTAATAAACCGTAAACCTGACCCGGCATCGCGTCGAAACTTATTCCATCGAGCGCAGTAAAGGTGTCCGTCTGCAAGTCTTGATAGCTTTTTCGAAGGTTACGAACGTGAATCATAGGAATTGTGTTGCACTGAATGCGGTTTATAACGAAGCCGACGGTCAGAACGGATGTCGAAGGATGACTGTGAATTTTGCCGTGAATGACCGATGGCATTAATACGAGCAACTGTACCTTACGTTTAAGACGGACCGGTGTGAGGTTGAAGTTGAAGTTCCAGCGAATTGCCTGCTCGCGAAATGCGGTTGGATCGCAAAAAATGGATCAGGCCATCTGACCTGCACAATCCAACCCCACTTCCACTCCAAATCCAACGGTTCGATTACGCGGCAGTGAAATTTGAGATCATATTGGCGAAAGTTCTGAAACGCAGATGAATAACGAAGAAAATATTTCTGACGGAAGTCAAATCCATTCTCATCAAGACGTGCAGATCCCTCTGCCGGGCGATAGAGAGGGCGACGTGTTGCTGCAACAATTTGACCCCAAAGAGGAGCAAATCCCCGCACCGCCGGAAAGCCTGCGGGCCGCCGGACTGCACCCCAACGATGTCTACCCCTTGGTGTTGAAGTATCTTTTCCTCCACGGCAGCCAACCGGGCAGCAAAATCTCAAAACAGATCAAACTTTCGTTTTCTATTTTGGAACCCCTTTTGGCGGACCTGAAGTTGGACCTGTTAATCGGCCACAAAAACTCAGCAGGGGTCGGTGACTTCGAATACGAACTTTCCCCCAAGGGTGCCGAACAAGCGAAAATGTATTTGTCGCGGACGACCTATTGTGGTTCTGCTCCGGTCGGTATCCCGGCATACACTGAAGCCGTTATGCGGCAATCGGTCCGACATCTGAAACCCACCTTCGATGATGTTCGCTATGCGTTAAAAGATCTGTTGGTCTCGGATTTGATGGTTTGCCAATTGGGGCAGGCGATTAACTCAGGACGGGGCATGTTCCTGTTTGGCCCCCCGGGAAACGGTAAAACAAGTTTAGCCAAACGTGCGATTAGCGCGGTCGGTGAATTCGTTTGGATTCCCCGTGCCTTAACCGTTGGCGGCGAAGTTATTCGCATCTTTGATCCCAGCATCCACCAGGCCGCACCACTGCCCAACACTCTTTCCATCACCATCGACCAACAATTTGACGAACGTTGGGTGAGGATTAAGCGTCCAACCATCGTCGTCGGCGGCGAATTGGAGATGAAACATCTCGAGGCGACTTTGAATCCTACCTCGGGGATCATTGAAGCTCCCATACACGTGAAAAGTAATTGTGGATGCTTGGTGGTTGACGATTTTGGACGTCAACAAATGACGACAACCGAATTGCTTAACCGTTGGATCGTGCCGATGGAATCAGGAAACGACTTTTTGAATTTGCCGTCCGGGAGGCAGATTTCGTTGCCCTTTGAGCAACTGTTGATCTTTTCGACCAATCTGGACCCGGTGAAATTATGCGACGAAGCTTTCCTACGCCGGATTCCTTATAAAATCGAAGTCTTCGGTCCGACAGAAATTCAGTTCCGCAATCTCTTCGATACCTTGTTGAAACAAATGGGGTTCCAAGTCCAAGACGGCGTTGTCGATGAATTGATCGAGTATCACTACAAGCGCCCCAATCGCGCTTTCAGGTTTTGCCACGTTGGCGATCTTTTAAGCCAGGCGAAAGATTTTTGCGAATTCCATCGCCGACCAATGGTGTTCGACCGGGATATCGTTGAACTTTCGGTGCTGAATTATTTTTCAGGGATGGAGGTTGAGTAAGTCCTAATCGGCGTCCAGCGGGGTGTGGCCCGGTGCTGGAATTTGATCAGCGCGGGCCCGTAATCAAGGACATGAATTCGGTGCGGGTGGCAGGATCGGTTTTGAATATACCTCGCAGAGCACTGGTGACGGTACTGCTGCCGGTTTTTCGAATCCCGCGAATGGCCATACAGGAATGCTCCGCTGATATTACGCAGCCAACGCCAGCGGTGTTTAGCCGTTGATCGACAAGATCGGCGATCGTTTGAGTCATCCGTTCTTGTACTTGTGGGCGGCGGGAAACTTCCTCCACGACCCGCGCTAATTTGCTCAATCCTGTCACTTTTCCGTTGGGAATATAAGCAACATGAGCTACTCCGGTGAAGGGAAGCAAGTGGTGCTCGCACATGCTGGTGAAACGAATGTCTCGCACCAGCACCATTTCATCATAAGTTTCTGGAAACGTAACATCTAAGTGTCTTTGTGGGGCCAGGTGCAATCCCGCGAACATCTCGGCATACATGTGGGCCACGCGACGCGGGGTTTCTTCTAATCCGGGGCGATCGGGATCCTCTCCAACGGCGGTTAAAATGGTTCGTACGGCTTCCTTGATCGCGTCCACATCAACGGGACTGTCTTCAATTCGAAAGTTTTTATTTTCTTGAGCGTCCAATTTCATGGCAGAATCTGCGGGAGGGTCGTTTTAGAAAAATGCGGGTTCACCCAGAGACGTGTATTTTTTAAGGCACATCGACGCAATCATGGTACTTGAGTTTTCAGGATTGATGAAGGAGGAAAACCGCTGCCCGCATCGATCGACTGACTTTACTGCGAAGATCAGTTGCCGTGGGGCACGTTGACACTGTATACGCCGTTCGCTTCGCGGCAAACATCGGCAATTCCCGCAGCGTCAAGTTTCAACGCGGCGATTAATTCGTCTCGATCTCCGTGTTCGATAAAGCGGTCGGGGATGCCAATTCGACTTACATTGGCTGTCGACAAACGCAGTTCATTCGCGGATTCTAAAAAAGCACTCCCGAACCCGCCCATCAGCATGGCTTCTTCGACGGTGACGACAAAATCGTAGTTCGTCAGGCACTGGCGGACCATGTCCACGTCCATCGGTTTGACAAACCGGGCGTTGATGACGCTGACGCTGATTCCTTCGGTCGCCAACATGTCGGCAGCGTCAAGGCAGTCTTTGAGCGGGGTGCCAGCACAAACGATTACACCATCGGTGCCGGTTTTCAAGGTTTCCGATTTTCCCAATTCAATTGGAACTAGGGTGCGTTCAATTTCGCTGGCGGTCAGTTTGGGGTAACGAATCGAACATGCTACATCGTGTTGTAGGGAGAAGTCCAACATCGCCCCAAGGTCATTGGCGTCGCCGGGAGCCATCACCACCATGTTGGGGAACAGTCGCATGTAACCAAAATCAAAAGTACCATGATGGGTCGGGCCATCATTTGCGGTCAGTCCGCCCCGGTCTAAGAGGAAAGTGACAGGCAGTCCTTGCAGGCATACTTCTTGAAAGATTTGGTCGTAGCTGCGTTGTAAAAAGGTGCTGTAAATATCAACGATCGGCCGCATCCCTACTTTGGCTTGCCCGGCCGCAAACGCCACCGCGTGCGATTCGCAGATCCCCACATCAAAGAAACGATCAGGGAACTTCTCCCGGACCGGTTCGAGTTTATTGCCCTGACACATCGCAGCGGTGATCACGGTGACTTTGTCGTTGTGCTCCATCTGGTCGTAGATCGCGTCCCGCGCATGGTTGGTGTAGGCTTTGCCACCTCCGGTTGTTTTGGGAATGGTTTCGCCCGTTTCGGTGGTTTCAAACGCTGGAGGCGTGTGGAAGTAAACTGGATCCTCTGCCGCTGGTTTAAATCCGTGCCCTTTCTTGGTAATCACATGTAGCAAAACAGGTCCGTCGACCTCGCGCACCATCTTTAGATACTTTTTCGTCAGGGCGATGTCATGACCATCGATAGGGCCGAAGTACTTAAATCCAAACTCCTCGAACATCATGCCGCCATGCAGACCGGCCTTCACGCCCTCCTTGATTTGAAACAGTAACCGTTCGGTTGAATCCCCCAACACGGGGACTTTATTGAGCATGTTGACCACTTCGGTTTTCATGCCCGAATAAATTCGGTTGGTGCGGAGTCGGTCAAGGTAGTTAGCGACGCCGCCGACACGCGGGCAGATCGACATTTCGTTATCGTTGAGCACCACCAACATTTTACTTTTAAGTTCGCTGGCGTTGTTGATAGCTTCGAAAACAATGCCTGACGGAAAAGCGCCGTCGCCGATCACGGCAACCGAATAATTGTCGCGGCCCATCAGTTTGTCACCGCTGCGTAGACCGACCGCAGTAGAGACGCTACATCCTGCGTGTCCGGTCATAAAAAGGTCGTAGTCGGATTCTTCGGGATTGGGATATCCCATCAGCCCGCCGCGCGTGCGGATGGTTGGGAATTCGTCGTAACGACCAGTGATTAGTTTCTGAGGATAAATCTGGTGGCCGGTATCCCAAATCAAACGGTCTTCTAAGAAGTCGAAGGTGCTGTGCAACGCAAGGGTTAACTCAACGACACCCAAGTTGGACGCGAAATGAGCCGCCCGTAAACGTAACAGATTGCAAAGCGTATCGCGAATTTCATCGGCGACTTGATTGAGCTGTTTGACCGACATGGCGTGCAGGTCAGTGGCTGATTTGATGGTGGATAGGATGTTTGACATAGCAAGATAGGAGGGTGAAACGTAATTAAGGGCGTCACTGATTTCGTTCAATGACAAATCGGGCCAACAGTCTCAACGGTTCAGCGGCGTCACCGAAACACGCGAGGGCATCAACTGCAGCCTGGGAGGTCTGTTCGGCTCGATGCTGACTTTGTTCAGCACCAATCAAAGCGGGGTAAGTCAGTTTTCCCATCCCCGCGTCTTTGCCTGCCTTCTTTCCCATTTTGGCCTGGGAGCCTTGTAAATCCAACAGATCATCTACGATCTGGAAGGCTAACCCCAAATGTTTCCCATATTCGGTAAGACTTTGTAGTTTTTCCGGATCAGCACCTGCAATTAGCGCGCCCAAATGTAACGAAACCGAGATCAACGCTCCGGTTTTGCGTTGGTGGATTCTCTCCAGCGTGACCAGATCGGCCTCCGCGAACTGAAACCCCAGATCATCCGCCTGACCACCGACCAACTGCGAAGGGCCGGCAGCGTCGGCAAGCGCTGCAACACATTTTATCGCGACGTCCGCCGGTTGGATGTGTTGTGCTAAAATTTTAAACGCCATTGGAATCAGAGCATCGCCGGCCAACACTGCGGTGGCTTCGTCGAATGCGACGTGACAGGTCGCGCGTCCGCGGCGTAGGTCGTCATCGTCCATCGCCGGCAGGTCATCATGGACCAGCGAATAGTTGTGGATCATTTCGACCGCACAGGCGGCCGGGAGTGCGGCTTCAATAGCACCGCCGCATATTTCGGTGGCAACCAAAACCAACAGTGGACGCAACCGTTTTCCTGGAGCTAACAGGCAATAGCGGATCGCTTCTGCTAATTTCGCCGGACAGTCACTATCAAAACGAGTGTACGACTGAAGCTCTGCGTCGATGCGGCTTCGGTAGGCTTCAATCGCCGGAGGGAAGAGAGTTGATGTCGTCATTGATTATGATTGAATTTTTCTTTTAAACAACACGATTCCCGTGGCAGCGTCCGAAACGGGAGATCACTGAACGTTCAACCGTCCCAGCGCGGCCGTGGCAACCTAATTCACCTAACGCAGTTGTGCGAGAAACTGCCGGTATTTGCGCACCTAGGAAATACCACCTCCACCGCATATCGCCAGATTTTAGAACAAGCCGTCAGAATCGTCCATGTCACCAGCGTTCTCCGGTGATTGGATTTGTGTTCCGTTTGATCGCGGTTTTGCCGATTTTTGGGCCGGAGGGGTGCTCCGGCGGGTTCCAGTGGTGGTTTTTTCCGATGCCGTGTTATCAAAAACTTCAAGAAGCGCGTTACCATCGGAGTCAATTTTGATCAATTTTTCGATCTTCTGCTTCGCCGTAGCGATCGCTCGATGGCAGTGTTTTAAATGCCCAACGCCGCTTTCGTATTGCGCTAAGGATTCGTCCAGCGTTAAATCATCCGACTCAAGGGCTTCCAGACACTGCTTCAATTGCGCGAGTGCTTCTTCAAACGAAGGCGGTTTTTTAGACGAACGCGTTTTTTTCTTTGCCATGTCTTTCTTGCGAATGCTCCGTAATCTAATGGGTTAATTCTTCCGGGAACTTTGTGGCATCGAGTGCGCCCAAAGCTTGTCCTTTCCCGTGAATGCTTTCCCGTGAATGTAGTGGGGCGCCCGAATTCCCTTAAACCCAGCCTTCGGAACTTCTGGCCACTCCCACGTCGACTTTAAAGCGAGCCAGTAAAATCCGGGAAGTGCCAATGAGGTCAGTGTCGCCGATCGCGTTGGTGGTGATCACAACGCTGTTGCGATCATCATGCCGATGACGCAACGTTTCAACGTTGGAGCGGGTGGATAACAAACCTGAAATCTTTGTCACCGGCGAGCACCTTTTGATGTGCGCTAGGTCTGGCTTTCATTCCCCCCACGCCGGTTTGCGCTAAATCGATGTTCAGTGTGTAGAAATCTTGTTCTTTAAGGTCAGTCGGGTGATCGGCCGTCATGATGGTTTCGGCGGAATAAGGCCAAACCGAAAAACTTAACACCGGCATCCCTTGGATCGTCATTCCCGAACTGCCGTCCTCGGTTCGTAGCGACACCCACCGTGTGTCGGCGTGGTTACCGTTCTCCTGTGGTTTGGCGTAGGAGTAAAACATGTCATCGGTCGATGCCGAATACTGACCGACCTCAGCCCCACGTTTTCGGTCGCTGTAATTTTCCCAAGGGCCCCGACCGTAGTAGGTTGTCTGTTGGTACTTTTTCGCGATCCCCATCGTCATGCCGAATTTAGGCATGTCCGGTAGTTTGGCATCGCTTTCCATTTTCAAACGCACAGAAATGGAGCCGTCGCCAAAAAAACCATAAGTCGTTTCGAGCCTCACATTGTTCTTGTAAGATTGTTCAACAACGACATTGATGGAATCTTCTGCCCGGGGATTAACCGAGACCTTGTCCACCTTCAATCCTTCATCGGCTTTCCGCCAGAACTTCTTTTTTTTACCAAAACCTAAAAAGCGCCGGTCGTTATCGGTCAACGGACGCCAAAAGCTAGATCTCAATGGTTGTAAAATCTGTTCTTCTCCATCAACCACCCAAGATGTTAGCTGTCCGGTTGATTTCGCAACCGTGGCGGTGAAGGTCGCGCCTTTGATAAAAACATCTTCACCAGAATAACTAAATTCAGGTTTGGCCGTTTTCGAGGTGTATGTCGTCTGTGGTTGTCCCTGGGCAAGCAACAATTTGTCAGACGCAATTTCAAATCCTTGGTCGCACCACGGTGTGGCGGTCCTTTGATGGACGCTAATTCGCAACCAGTACTCCGATTCTCCGTCAAAGGCCATCTCTTCGATGGGGATTGCCAACGTGGTTTGACTATCAGCGGCGACATCTTGAGCGTCTAAAACGCCAGACTGCAACTTTGATTCTTCTGCTGCGTTGCGGACCACGGCCCACCGAACTTCAAACTGGTCAAGATTTAAAAAGTTGAAACGATTGGTGACTTTGACAATGCCGTTGGCAAGATCCTCGGCGGTGAACTGCACGGGTTGGAAGACATATCGGCATTCCCAGGCGTGTGGATTGGGGGTTCGGTCGGATGCAAAAACTCCATTGAAGCAAAAGTTTTTATCGTTTGGAACGTCGCCAAAATCTCCACCGTAAGCGTAAAACGTTTGTCCGGCTTCATTCTCTTTTTCCAATCCTTGGTCGATCATGTCCCAGATAAACCCACCGATCAAATTAGGTCGGTCGCGAATTTCGTCCCAGAACTCGCCCAACGTCCCGATCGAATTTCCCATCGCGTGAACATATTCGCACAACACGATCGGCCTTTTTAGTTTCGGGTTGCGGCTCATGTTGGCAACCTGTTTGAGTGCGGGGTACATGCGGCTGATCACGTCGACGCAGGGGTGGTCGTCGGGATTGGCCATCGTTACCGAACGTTGAGATTTGTACCCCATGTTTGGTTTATGGTCGGGGTCAGCAGGGTTACCTTGCGCTCCTTCATAGTGAATAAAACGAGTCGAATCGTAATCACGAATCCATGCCGCAGCGGCAGCGAAAGCGGGGCCCATCCCGCTTTCGTTGCCCAATGACCAAGAGATGATGCAGGGGTTGTTTTTGTCACGCAGCACCATGCGAAAAATGCGGCTGGCGATCGGCAGCATCCAGTTGGGCTGTTGAGGGATATAGCCACCAAGGTGATGTGTTTCGATGTTTGCTTCGTCTATTACATACAATCCGTACTCATTACACAGTTCAAGAAAGTAGGGGTCGTTAGGATAGTGTGACGTTCGCACGGCGTTGAAATTAAATTGCTTGAGCAACTGAACGTCCTTTCGCATATCGTCACGGTTCAGTGCTTTACCACGGGTGGGGTGTGTGTCATGACGGTTGACGCCCATCAATTTCACCTCTTGGCCATTGATCAGCAACGCGTTGTCGGCCGAAAATTCGACCTTGCGAAATCCGATATCGTGTGATCGAGATTCGGTGACCGAACCTTGCGGGTTGATAACCGAGAAAACGACGCGGTAAAGGTTCGGCGTTTCAGCGTTCCATTTTAAAGGGTTTTTCACCTGAGCCTGCATTAATGCGAATTCGTTCACATCCCGGGCGGGCCAACGCTCCAAGTGAATGTCCTTCAACGAAACCGACATCGGTTGCTCTAAAACAGCTGCTTTGTTGGCGTCATAAAGCTGTGCAGTGAGTCGCCATTTTTTCAGGTCGATAGTTTCATCTTTGACCCAAAGTTTCGGACGAATTTCAAGATTCGCGTCCTCCATTTTTTCGTCGAACGTTGTCTTAATGTGGAAATCGTTGAGCCCGATTTTAGGTTGTGCCAGCAACATCACCTCGCGCTGGATACCGCTAAGCCGCCACATGTCTTGGTCTTCGAGGTAACTGCCATCACTCCAGCGAAACACTTGAACTGCAACACGGTTTTTTCCCGAATGAACGAAGTCGGTAACATCGAATTCGGCAGCTAAACAACTACCCTGGCTGTAGCCAACCGCTTTGCCATTGACCCAAACATAAAATGCAGATGAAACGCCACCGAAATGCAGAATGATGGAATCCTCTGACCACTCCACCGGAACATCAAAGTCGCGAAAGTAACTACCGACCGGATTGTCGCGGTGGATTTTGGGGGGCTGAGGCGGTTGCGGACCCTTCCAATCGTATTTTAAATCCGGGTCGAAAATTCCGGGCGTGAAAGGGTAAGTGATATTGGTATAAATCGGTTGGCCGAAACCGTGGAGTTCCCAATTCGACGGTACTGGGATGTCCTGCCAATCGGTGCCCGAGAAATCGGTCGCCATGAAGTCCAGCGGTCGTTCGGCGGTGGTTTCGACGAACTTGAATTTCCAAGTCCCGTTAAGAAATCGTACCCGCGCTAGATCGCGATCACCGATAATCGCATCGTCGACGTTTTTGAAAGAGTAAGTCGCACAACGAGATTCGAGCTTGTTCTTTTCGAACACCATCTCGTTTTCCCAGTCCGGTTGCTGAGCAATTGAGTAGGATGTTCCGGCAAAACATATTCCGGTGAAACATAGCAGCACAGTGGCCAAGACGAGTAGCGTTTTCAATCGATCACCTGTTTATTTTGGGCGGAAGTTGCTGCTTAAAATAGCGAGCAACCTTATCTGTCGCCTGTCGAGAATAGTTCCAACGACTCAAATCCAACACCGTTAAACCGAATTTTCTAGTGGACCAACCCGGCACGATCAGCGTAAGAGCTTCTAGTTTACCAAAGATCACGCATTTGTTGGAGATCTGGAATCGATGAGCTCGGCGATTTTAAAACCATCGTCGGGGCATTGTTCTTGGCGATTA
This sequence comes from uncultured Pirellulaceae bacterium, assembly GCA_937944405.1. Taxonomy (GTDB): domain Bacteria; phylum Planctomycetota; class Planctomycetia; order Pirellulales; family Pirellulaceae; genus Mariniblastus. Next base: position 11,585 of record CALDYR010000070.1, on the reverse strand, counting down.
CTTTCCCGTTTGCTCCTACCATCCCCAGTGCAAGCCTAAAAGCTGGGCCGCCCGTTTGACATTAACTACAGGCTTGAAGAACTTCGATCCCCAAGGCCTCGAACATCAGCGCGAAACGCGAGTTCTTTCCAGCCCAAGGGACTTTTGATCGTTTCACGCCGCATTCTGTACAACGGCTACGAGGAATTCTGGCTTTCCGTTCGGTCTTGAATTGCATCGTATCCAAGTGCCGTCAAGTGCGCTCCGGTGCCAGATCTTTTCTTGAGCATTCGCCGTCACAATCGGGACTTCGAAGTTTGCCACAAGAATGTTCAAGCTGAATTACCACCTGATTGCCGGTGAGGTCTAAGTTGACTTTTGATACCTGCCAAGACGAATCAAGTCTGAGCAACTGACTGTAATGTGTGTTAATATCTTTCATCACAACAGTCTTCAAAATCCAAACAATTTTGGAAACTGCCACTAAATTCCGAGAAGAACCTCTAAATAAAAACAACGCGCCTGCAACCTAAGAGTTGTTGCGCAATTTCATGGCCCACTTACGATTCTCAGCATTTAACACTTCTCCATGTCACAAACTACTGAAGCGGCTTGCGTTTCCGAACTACCCGCGTTTTGCCAACAACGCCACTGGTCGATTTATTGGATCTTCATTGTGTGTTCGTGCGCGATGGTTTGTAGCAAAATTGCGACGGTGCAAAATTTCCGATCCAGCAAAGAAACACCGTTCTTCAGCGCCAACGATCGAAGCCGCTGGGCCACTGTTCGTGCTCTTGGTGACAGCGGCACGTTTGAGATTGATGATGTCGTAACGCGCGGACAAGCCGTGGACTGGCACACCATCGATCAGGTTAAGCATCTGGGCGCCGACGGAGCATTGCACGCCTATTCTAGTAAACCGCCGCTGTTGCCAACGATGGTCGCCTTATTGTACAAGGCAATGAAGTTCTTGACCGGTAAAACGATCACCGCCGACACATTTCTGGTGACGCGCGTGTTGCTGTTGTTGGTCAATGCGCTGCCTTGGGGGATTTTCATGTTCTACCTAGCGAAAACAATTGATTGCATCGCGGTGCGTGATTGGAGTCGTTATTTCGTGTTAGCGTGTGCTGGGTTTGGCACGTTTTTAACTACTTTTTCGGTCACGTTGAACAACCACCTGCCGGCCGCTGTGTCGACGATGGTGTGCGTTTACGCGTTGCTGAGAATCGCTCGAGGGCAGGAGACGCGACTGCCCAAAGCGACTTGGCGAACTTTTGTGTTGGCCGGGTTGTCCGGAGGGTTTGCTTGTGCCAACGAATTGCCGGCCCTGGCGCTGTTAGCGATCGGCTTTTTAGTTTGCTTGTTGCGATCCCCGCCCAAAACGGTGACAGGGTTTGCCCCTGCGGCGTTGCTGGTTGCGACAGCTTTTTTCGGCACCAATTATTGGGCTCATCGAACATGGATGCCTGCTTACGCTCATCGTGGCGACGGCGGCACGATTACAACTATCGCCACTGACCAACCCAATGACGTGGTTGGGCGATTGAATGATGGAGAAATTCCAGCGCTGATCGAGGCAAAACTGCCTGCGGCTTACCGCTATAAAATGGCGGAGGTGATTGCCGGTGATTGGCCTTCGACCCCCGCCGACACTGAACGTTGGATCGTGAGAAACCGTATTTCGGACCGGCAGTTCGTGATCGTCAAAAAAGTTGGCGTCAGCGCATTTCGAATTTGCCAACACGGCAACTGGTACGAGTACCCCGGTAGCTATTGGCTGGCGTCAAACGAGCCCAATCGCTCGGAAATCGATCGCGGCGAAGCGGACTCATTGGCTTACTGTTTTCATATTCTGATCGGGCATCATGGGATTTTTTCGCTGACCCCCATCTTCATGCTTTCCCTGGCGGGCATGATCAATATGTGTTTTTCACCCCATTTGAATCTACGGTGGTTCGGGGGGGCGGCGATTGCGATCACCGTCGCGGTACTTGCGTTTTATGTGGGGCGTCCCCAGTTGGATCGCAATTTTGGTGGCGTTAGCAGTGGGCTGCGATGGGCGTTTTGGCTAATTCCGTTGTGGCTGGTTTGTATGCTGCCGATTGCGGATTGGCTGGGGCAGTCAAAAATTGGCCGCTGCGTCTGTCTATTGTTGTTAGCAGCCAGTGTTATTTCCGCTGGAATTTCTCATTTGAATCCGTGGGTTCACCCTTGGATCTACAACATGTTGATCGCGCTGAGTTCCTTATAACCGGCTTCGATATGGAAATGCAGCGCACAATACTTGGGTGGCTCATAGGTTACGGATTACGGGATCTGTAAGTTCGAAGTTTTCGAGCCAACGATTCTCTTTCGTTTAACCATTACAGGACGGGGGGGCGAGTTTGCAGTCGCTAAAACGGGTGCGTCTGCCGGCTAACGGTTAAACATAAAAACTGGAGACAAACGGGGCGTCGACCCCAGTCCCAAGTTGTTTTTCGGGCGTGGTTAAGCTTGTGTTGCCGTCAGAACCCATAATCGATAACCTTTGACCACAGCAGTGACTCAAACAGACTCTCTATCTGACCGTTTATTATGAAATTCTCGATTTACAATTCGTTGACCAATCAGCAAGAATCCTTCACGCCGATTGAAAAGGGCGTTGTGAAGATGTACTCGTGCGGTCCGACGGTCTACGATTTTGCTCATATTGGAAACTTTCGATCGTTCCTTTTTGGCGACCTGATGCGTCGGTCGTTGGAGTTGGGTGGGTTCGCGGTGCAGCACGTGATGAACATCACCGACGTGGGGCACATGGTCGAAGGGGAAGACGACAAAATGCTGGCCGCCGCGTCGCGCGTCAAAGAGAATAAGAAGTCCGGGCGTGTGCCCGAAGGTGCGATCCAAGACCCCAATGATCCGTACCAGATTGCCGACTTCTACACGAACGCTTTTTTGGAAGACTCGCGTAAGCTTGCTTATAAAGTTGCCTACGATTATCCTGCCAGCGTTCCCAAGGCGACCGATTATATTCCCGGCATGATCGAGATGATTGAGGTGCTGATCCAACGCGGTCATGCTTACGTTTCGTCCGACGGCGTTGTTTATTTCAGCGTTGAGAGCTTTCCCGAGTACGGAAGCTTAAGCGGTAACACGATGGATAAACTCCAAAGCGGTGCCGGTGGACGGGTGTCCGATACCAACCAATCGATGAAGAAACATCCGGCTGATTTCCTGTTGTGGAAGCCCGACCAAAAACACATCATGAAATGGGAGTCACCCTGGGGCGTCGGGTATCCCGGTTGGCACATCGAATGTTCGGTGATGGCGAAAGCCGTGTTGGGGCAATCCCGTATCGATATCCATACCGGTGGCGAGGACTTGATCTTCCCGCATCACGAATGCGAAATCGCTCAGTCCTGCGGTTGCAGCGGCGAAAGCCATTTCGCAAACTATTGGGTTCATGCGCGGTTCCTGTTCGTTGAAGGTGAAAAGATGTCTAAATCCAAGGGCAATTTCTTCACCGCGCGAGACGTATTGGAAGGAAAGGTTACCGGTAAACCCGTCCATCCTGCGGTGTTGAGGTTCGAATTGATTAAATCACATTACCGGTCGAATATGAACTTCACCGTCAAAGGGCTCACCGATTCGGCCGCAACGATTACGAAACTGATTGATTTTCGCGCCATGCTGGAATCCAAAACCGGCGGCAAATCGGCTGAAGTGGATCTTAGTCATCCGGTGCTCGGTGATTTCTCAAACGCCTTAGCCGATGACCTGAACATTGCTGGAGCCCTCGGCGTGATGCACAATTGGCTCAAGACCGACCACCGCGACGCGGAACTATCGTTGGCGATTTTGAAGAAGATGAACAGCGTTCTTTCCATCGCACCGATCAACGAAGGAACCGACGGTGTCGAGGTTGCGGCCGACGGCGGACAGCACGGTGATGGCGACGCTCAGGCAGAGGACTGGCGCCAACAAATGGTTGATGCCCGCAAGAACAAAGACTTCGCGACCTCCGACCAAATGCGCGACAAATTAGTCGACGCTGGCTACGATGTACAGATCGGAAAGACCGATGTTACGATCAAGAAAAAATTGGCGTAATGGAATGATGTTGTGATCGATCGTGATTACTGAGGTTAGGAATTAGGAATTGAACGAGAGTAGGAATTGAACGGCTCCCGGGGGCGGTTCGAGGTCTGGGACATCCACTTTGTTGGACGCTAATTTTCAACCGGTTGGCCGAGTTCGTCTTTCCACTTGTTGACCATTTCAAGCGCGTTCATGGGCGTCAATTGGTTGGGGTCCAAGCATTTGATTTTCTCGATCAGTGGATGATCGTTGACGCCGAAGAGTGTCATTTGGATCTCCGTTTTTCCACTGCTGGAGCCCGAGGCGATGGCGGTTTTGTTGTTTTCAACGTCGTTTTGATTCTCCAATCGATCGAGAATCGCGGCGGCACGCCGGTTCACCCAGTCGGGAACTCCGGCTAACTTTGCGACGTGAATGCCGTAGCTTTTGTCGGCTGATCCGGCCACAATTTTGTGAAGGAACACAATTTTTTCATCCCATTCGCGGACCGCAACGTTGTAGTTGACGACGCCTTTGAAATCATTTTCTAAGGCTGTCAATTCGTGGTAATGAGTGGCGAACAGGGTCCTGCATCCAATTTGATCGTGCAGGTATTCGACAATGGCCCAAGCCAACGAAACCCCGTCGTAGGTGCTGGTTCCGCGGCCAATTTCATCCAGAATCACTAACGAACGATTGGTCGCGGTATTGAGGATACGCGCCGTTTCGGTCATTTCGACCATGAACGTTGATTGGCCTTTGGAAAGTTCGTCGCTGGCGCCGACCCGCGCGAAGACTTTATCGACGATGCCAATTTTGGCGGAGTTGGCGGGAACGAAACTGCCAACCTGTGCCATCAACGTGATCAGGGCCGCCTGCCGGATGTACGTACTTTTCCCTGCCATGTTGGGACCGGTGATCAAGTGCAAGTACCCAAACTCTTCGTCGATTTTTGTATCGTTGGGTACAAACGCGCCCGAGGGTTGCACAATATCCAGCACCGGATGACGGCCTTGGTCGATGAACAATGGGCCATCGGTAACTACTTCAGGGCGGCAGTAGCTCTGTTCGACCGCTAATTGAGCCAATCCACACAGTGCGTCCAAGGTCGCTAGGATGCTGGCATTGGACTTTAGCCGCGCCGTATGGGCACGTGCCAGTTCACGCAGATCTCCAAACAAAAGTTGCTCTCGGGCTTCGGCTTCGGCGTCCGCAGAAAGGACTTTTTCCTCGTATTCTTTGAGTTCGGGAGTGATGAAACGTTCTGCGTTCTTGAGAGTTTGTTTGCGAATAAAATCAGCCGGTACTTTGTCACGATGGGTGTGCGTGCATTCCAAGTAATAACCGAAGACTTTATTGAATCCAATTTTCAGGCTGGGGATGCCGGTTTCACTGCAAATTTTCTGTTGGTAATTTGCGATCCACTGTTTGCCGCCGGTCGCCAATTCGCGTAACTGATCAAGTTTCTGGTCGTATCCGGTTTGAATGAAGTTTCCGTCCTTGAGGTTGGCGGGGCAAGGATCTACGAGTGCTTTTTCAAGGGCACTGCGGAGGTCGCTACAGAGGTCGAGCTCCGATTCTAACTGTCCCAGCCACTGGCTTTTGCGCCCCACGAGTTTGGCTTTCACCGAGGGCACCATCGCCAGCGTTTTGACGACGCAGCTGAGATCGCGTGGGCTGGGCCGGCCGGTCGCGACGCGCGACACTAATCGTTCCAAATCAAAGATCTTTTTCAATTTGGTCATCAAAGCGCTACGCAGTTCTTCGGTGGTAACGAATTCCGCGACCGCGTCGTGGCGTTGGTCGATGGTGGGTTTATCGGCCAGCGGGCTGGCGAACCAATCGTTCAACATTCGGCTGCCCATCGGCGTTTTGCATCTGTCGATCACGCCCAAGAGCGAACCTTCCCGACCGCCACCTCGGATGGTGCGGCTGATTTCAAGGCTTCGCCATGTTGCCGAATCAATTTCCACAAATTGGCTCTGTCGCCAGACATGCAAATGATTGAAGTGGCCGAGCGCACTTTTTTGAGTCTCTTTTAGGTAGGACACAATCGCACCGGCCGCGGAGGTCGCCCAATCACCGAACTGGTCGACTCCAAAACCTTCTAATGAGGATACTCCCAATTGAGTCTTCAGTACGTCTAACGCGTTTTTGAATTGGAAGCTCCATTTCGGTCGCCCGGTGATCATGGAGTTATCGGCGGCAAAATCAACCGCCGTTGCAAAGGCGTCGGGGATCAGTATTTCGCTGGCGCCGATTCGATTGATCAAGTCCGGCAGTTGAGCCGACGGGACTGCGGTGGCAAAAAAACGACCGGTTGAAATGTCGGCCCAAGCGATCCCGACTTCTTTTGTGTGCTTTTTGTCACAGAATTCAGATGGGCAAATCGCGGCTAAGAAATTGCTCTCTTGAGGATCGAGCAGCGCTTGATCGATCACCGTGCCGGGGGTAACGACCTTGGAAATTTCGCGTTTCACCAGCCCTTTTGCGGTCTTGGGATCTTCGACTTGTTCGCATACCGCAACCCGATGGCCGAGCTTAATCAGTTTCGCGATGTAACTGTCCAATTGATGATGCGGAAATCCGGCCATGGGGACGGCGTTGGATTTATCGCGGCTGGTGAGCGTTAAGCCAAGGATTTCGGCCGCCGTTTCAGCGTCACCATGGAACAGTTCGTAGAAGTCGCCCATGCGGAAAAACAGTAGGGCATCACCACAGGTTTTCTTCGCGTCGTGGTACTGGCGCATCATAGGAGTTGTCATGTAGGCAATGTAACCATCAGCGTCGGGATATTCGAGTCGTAAATTCCCAATAGGCTTTCAAATGTCACCCGGTGATTTGTTGGCAGTGCTAACATCGCGACAACCGCCATTGTTTGCCAACCCCTCAAAAATTAGTGCATCGCCGGTGCGTGTTTAATCCGCAAATTACCCCGAGATCGTACGACCGGAATGATAACTAAATGTCTGACGTCGGCCATGTTTTTGTCCGACGTTAGAATCATGGGAACTGTCAAATTTGCGGTAAGAATTACGTGAAGTTGATTGAGAAATGCAGCGGCAGTGTTATAGTAAGGTACTCGCCGGAGCTTCTTTGCTCCTGACCCGCGTCAGTGCGCTTTGCTTTTCTTAGTATTCCAAAGTTCAGTTACCTGTGCAGGTCAATAGCTTTGCCAATACATCGTCGCCATTCTGGAGGATCTCTGTGGATTCATTTGCTAATAACGCTCATCTTCAACAGGCCCCTCTTCAGCAGCCTTTCTTATTGGCAGGGCCTGAAGCCGAAGAAAATAGCAGTTTCGACTTCTGGGGTGTCCTCAATCGCAGGAAGTGGTTGGTCTTTTTAGGTCTGGTTACGGGGATGGCGCTCGGTGCTGTCTTCCACGCCAAAAGCGAAACGATCTACGAAAGTAAAGCCAACGTCGCGATCGAGCCCAAGAAACGGTTCTCGATTCCGATGACCAACACCGGCGACATTCTTCCGAATTACGAAGACTCAAACATTCGCCACGACAGGTTGATCAACCAAGAGAACATCATTCTTGGGATGCTCAAGCAGAATGCAGGGCTGAACAATCTACGTTCGCTGAAAGATCTCTCGGAAGACGAAAAGTTCGAGTACATCAGCGAAAACCTGACCGTCAGCCAAGACCGTGAAGAACCGTCTGTATTTATTGTGAACTATCGCAATAGTTACGAAACCGACGCTCAGATAATTCTTGCCAACCTGATCGAAACTTATAAGAAGAATCTTAAGGAACAGTACGAAAAAGAAACCGACGAAACGCTGGCTCGACTGGACGAGTTCGATCGCAGTTTCCGCCAAGAGTTCAAAGTCGAACAGAGCAAGCTGGCGCGGTTGATCGAAGAGCGTACCGCGAACTTCACCATGTTTGGTGTCGGTTTGACCGAATCGCACATCATGCTCAAGAAAGTCAGCACGGCATTAGAAGAAACACGCGGTGAACTGACTTCATTGGCCGAAGATCGCGATCGCATTAATGCTGCTTTGGAGAATGGCCCAGAGGGCGTTCGTCAAACGGTTTGGATCTTCCAAAACGAAGGGAAAATGGCGAAGCCAGGTCAGTTCTTAGACCTTGCCGAGCGCTTGGAATCTCGGATGAGCCAGCAGATTATGGAGTACGAGAACGAGTGGTTCTTGATGAAGCAGCGACTGGCTGACGGTCATCCTACGGTGAAGATGGCGAAAGCTAGGCTCGACCGAGCCAACCAAGACTACCAAGAGATGCTCTCGGGGAACTCAGGAAACACTGCCGTCAGCCGCCCGATGACCGACCAAGAGAGCCTGATGAGTTATCTGGAATTAGTGAATTCGCGGATCCAGTCTTTACAACAGGAGCTCAGCTACAACTTGGAAGCGAAGGTGCTTCACACTGCTGAAACTAAAAAGTTGGCGGTGTTGGATACAAAAATTGAACTACAACAGGAAGCCACTAACAACGTCAAAAAGTTTCTCGATACCATTACCGCAAAATTGGTTGAGATCAAACCGTCGGCCAACAGCGACGCCAATCAAGAAGGTTTCCGCGTTCAAACGCTTAGCGAAGCCTCGTTAGGACAAGTCGTTTGGCCGATCCTGCCCTTGATTTTGGCCGGTGGCGGTTTGTTGGGATCTCTTTTAGGATTCGGGCTCGGTTGTTTGGTTGAACTTGCTGACAAAACCTTCCATAATCCCGACGAAGTGATGAAGCAATTGCAGGTTCCTTTGATTGGACATATTCCGGTTATCGGGCAAGGCAAACGTTATTTGGTCGAAGGGTCGGCAATCGAACCAATTATTTGTACCTACCATCGCCCCAAGTCGCAGACCTCGGAAGCGTTCCGGGCGGTGCGAACAGCGTTGTACTTCAACACCCAAGGCAAACAGCATTCCGTGATTCAAGTTACCAGTCCGACGCCCGGTGATGGTAAGTCGACACTGGCGTCCAACCTCGCGGTGTCCATCGCTCAATCGGGCAAACGCGTGCTGTTGGTGGATGCTGACATGCGTCGCCCACGCCAACACGGCACCTTTGGTATCGAAGCCAGTGAGGGATTCGCGACCGTATTGAGCGGACGTTCGGCTTGGCGTGATTGCATGTACGAGTGTGAGGAGATCGAAGGATTGACTTTGATGCCGTGCGGTAGCAAACCGCAGAATCCGGCCGAACTTTGCTCGTCACCACAGGTAAAAACGTTGATCGAAGAATTGCGTGAGGAATTCGATTTCGTGATTATTGATACGCCGCCGCTGCTGGCGGTCACCGACGCCTGCCCAATCGCGGCGCGTGTCGATGGAGTGATCTTGACGCTGAGGATTAAAAAGAACGTGCGCGTGAGTGCCGAAAGAGCCTGTGACATGTTGAGAAACCTCGGTGCCAATTGCCTCGGTTTGGTCGTCAACGGTGTCGGCGCTCAATCTGGCTATGGAAGCCAATACACTTACGGAGCCTACCGCGCCGGATACTCGTACAACGGATACGGGCAAGGTTACGGTTATGGTTATGGTTATGGGTATGGTTCGGGCAAGTACTACGACGAAGATCAAAAAGGCCGCAAGGTTGCCCCCAAAGGCATCGAATCAGAGACACACCAAGAAATCTGATCGCGGCTTGATTATCAGCCGAACCAGAAAAGTTTGCGTGCGAAACCCAAGATGCTCTACGCGGCTTCGAATTGTCGAAGCCGCTTTTTGTGGTGTGCCGGGCATATTTATTTGCTTGGGGGGGGAAGTCCCCTGTTCAACCTGATGGAGGTGAAGAACGAGTGAAGCGCAAGGTCGCTGTCGCGAGGCAGCGTCTTAAATGAAGCGCGTAGCGAATCCGTGTGCCGATGAACAAGAACCGGATAGTAGGCAGTTTTGGTGGGACGAGTCAGCCGAACTTGTATGAAGTCCTCTATCCATCGAAAGCCAGTACTGTCAAATCCGTCGGCTATGCGGAGAAAGTAAATCGACTTATCCCGGGAGGCCTTACGTGTGTTTGAGCGAAACTTTATGCGGGACTCATACTGACGCGTACGTAAGAACTTGTGATCGCACTTCAGAAGTCAGCAGCGTGCATAGTAGCTGGATCGCGAACCTTTGGTTCTTGACTGGCAAGGCGCTTAAGGCACTCCAGCGCGAAAGCAGGAACACCGGCTGAACCGAACCGCAGTCCCATTGAAGGCCCCAACGGTCCCCGATTGCAGCAATCGGGTAAATGGTGTGACAATCAAGTCCGAGAACTCACGAACCCGAGAACTCACGAACGGTAGACGGCAGAAAACCAGCCCATCGCAGCAACAGTTGCGTCTGGCCTTCGCGGCGGAGGGTAGGGATGAATCTCCCGATGACCGCTACCCAGGGACCGTGCCTGAGGTGGCGAACTCGATCACCCAAAGCCCCGACCAGTAGTGACAGGTTGATGGAGCGCGTCTGCGGTACCATGATGGTTGAATTCGAAGCTTCGGCGGAAGGTGAACCAGATCAAGAGTGCCTTGGATCGGCCTTGGAAGCGTAAGTTTCTGGGGGGCACGTTCACGACACGGCGCAAATGTAGCATCGCTGCTGAGTCCCGGGCAAAGTTCAAGAAACGAGTTCGCGCGATCACGAAACGGAATCGAGGCTTATCCTTTGTTCGTGTGATCGGCGAGCTTCGCAGTTACTTGATTGGTTGGCGAGGCTACTTCGGCCACTGCCTGACACCATCGGTATTGCGAACTCTGGACAGTTGGGTTCATCGTCGCTTGAGAAGCTATATATGGAAGCAATAAAAAACTGGCAAGCGTCGGTTTAAGGAGCTACGGAAGTTGAGGGTAGGCAAAGAGCTTGCCGCTCAAACCGCTGGCATCCGCAAAGGCGTCTGGCACAACAGCCGTTCTCCGGTTCTGAGTTTCGCTTTACCCGGCAGGGGGTTGTATGACTTGAGGGGGCGCTGCATTCCGAGCAACCTAAAACCAAGGTCTAACCAGCCGAATTGCCATGGTACGAACCCGTACGCCCGGTGGTGTGGGAGGAGTGAAGTTGGGAGGCTTCCCGCTATCCCGATTGCTAACCGGGATGTCATCCAACGCTAACGTCTCAGTTTTGAGGGATCGTCGCCATGGAAGTAGCGGTCAAAATTGAACCGCCGAAAGCAACGTCAATCTGCAAAAGGCGAAAACGGCTACACGGTAACCAGTTTGGATGATTACAGTGCCGCTTTCCACCCGGCTTTCATCTGTTTTAGCAATCGCTGAACTATTTCAGGATTCGCATCAGCGATGTTCTTGGTTTCTTGTGCATCGTTATTGTGATCGTACAATTCGACAAACAACGGCGGTGCATCGGAATTACGGAAATCACGCCACGCAACGATTCGGTAATCTTGGGTCCGCATTGTGTACCCCATTAGATGTTGTTCGAAAACGTCCCGTTTCCAACGGTCGGTTTGTTGGGCAATGATGGCGGCTTCGACATCTTTTATTAGAGGTCCAAAAAACAGGTCTCGCATATCCGGTGTGATCGGGTTGGCGGCCCATTCACGTAGTGCCGGGTTTGGGTACTGGCTGAAGGCTGCCTTTTTC
>CALDYR010000069.1 GCA_937944405.1 uncultured Pirellulaceae bacterium | reverse complement strand
TATCGACGCCGCAGAAATGGACAAAATGATTCGTCCCGACGTGCAGTTGATTGGTGACGCGTCGACCGTGCTCAAAGAGATCATCGCCCACAATCGCATCAAAGCGTTGCCGTCGGAACAGTGGTTGGCGAAGATGGACGGCTATAAGACTAAACATCCGCTGTCGTTCAAGAAACAGGGGGGGCTGCGAATGCAACAAGTCATCCACGAACTGTACGAACAAACCGAAGGCAAAGCGATTGTCTCGACAGACGTCGGTCAGCATCAAATGTGGGCCGCCCAATTCTACAAAAACGACGAATCTTATCACTGGCTGTCTTCAGGTGGCGCCGGCACGATGGGGTTCGGTTTTCCCGCAGCAATCGGAGCGGCGTTGGGCTGTCCCGACAAAACCGTGATTTCTATCTCCGGGGACGGTGGCTTTCAAATGACAGCCTTCGAACTGTCCACCGCAGCGATTCATAAATTACCGATCAAGATCGTGGTTTTAAACAATCACTATCTAGGGATGGTTCGCCAGTGGCAGGAATTGTTTTACGAAGACCGGGAATCAGGCGTGGATTTGGTAGGCAATCCGGACTTCTGTAAGCTGGCCGCCGCCTACGATATCCCCAGCGTCTTTATGAAGCGTCCGGCGGACGTGTCCCGAAAAATTGAAGAGGCATTGGCGTACAACGATGGGCCGATTCTGATTCATGCCGAATGCGTCAAAACCGATAACGTGTTCCCCATGATTCCCGCCGGTGCAGCGCTAGAGGACATGATCCTTGAGCCACCGAAGGAGAAAATGGCCAAACCGATTGGTTCCACTTAATCGTCCAAACCTGCATTGTCCAAACCTGCATCGTACTAACGACCAATCGTTCAAAATGGCCGTTGGATTCGTTTCGTATTGTTCCAATCACTTTTAACGCTTTCATGATCCCATGATTAAATCAATCGTTACCACTGACACACCGGTAGAAAAAACCATCGACAGAGCCAACTCACATACGCTGTCGATCTTGGCGCTCAACGAACCGGGGGTGCTGATGCGAATCTGCCAGGTCTTCGCGCGGCGAGCATTCAACATCGATTCGTTGGTTGTTTCTGAAGGACGTGTTGACGCGTACGCCCGTATGACGATCGGGATTACGGGCGACCCAGAGGGGCTTGATCAGATTCACAAGCAAGTGAATAAGTTGATCGACGTGATACACGTTTACGAACACACACCAGCCGACGCGGTGATCAAAGAGTTAGCGCTGATCAAATTCATCGCGCCCAAGAAAGATCGCACTGAGGCTCTGCACATCATCGAACACTTCGGGGGTAAAACCGTCGATTTGACACCAACGTCAATGATCGGGATGATCCAAGGCGATCCCGGCAAGGTCGACGCAGCCGAAGCGATGCTTTCTCAGTTCGATATGATCGAAATCGTCCGCACCGGAAGCGTCGTCATGGCGCGCGGCGAACAATTGACCTAATCAGCGTCTCAGAAAAACCTAAACGGGGAACGCAAAAAACGCCAGCGCTTAATTTTTAAGGTGCTGTCGGTAGTTATTTTCTGCCGGCGGCAAACCGTTTTTCGCTGGTTCAGAGATAGACTCCGTTACCCACGATCGACGGCGTACTGCGTCTATCTTTACCCATCCGATCGGCGAAGGGGGGGGAAATCCGGATCGAGATGTGCCGCGACCCAATCGCTCCCCTTCCCCGGATCTGGTAGTGCGTAGTAAGGGTTCGCTCGTGGTAGCGGGTGACGGGACAATCCGTTTGTCAAATTTCCCCAGCGATCGAGATGAAACAAAAACGAAGTACCACTGGTCCTGTCTGAAGGAAAAATGCGGTAACAGGATGGCAATCGTCTTGAAAAAAAGCTTTGGGCTTTGTTAAAACAACTTCGATTATGCCAGCAGATCATCAACGACGTGGCCATGAACATCGGTCAACCGAAAACGGCGGCCCTGATACCGGTAGGTTAATTGTTCGTGATTGATGCCCATCATGTGCAACACGGTGGCCTGCCAATCATGGACGTGGACACTGTTTTCGACCACGTTCCACCCGTAATCGCAGGTTTTGCCGTATTGGAATCCCGGTTTCACACCTCCTCCGGCCATCCAGAGACTAAATGCCCGGCCGTGGTGGTCGCGTCCGTAGCCTTTGGTGTTGTTGATATTGCCTTGTCCGAATACCGTTCGGCCAAATTCGCCGCCAAAAATCACCAGCGTGTCCTCCAACAGTCCGCGCTGTTTTAGGTCCTTGACCAACGCGGCGGCCGGTTGGTCGGTGTCCTTGCATTGGTGTGCCAGCTGCGTAGGGATATTGGCGTGTTGATCCCATCCGATGTGCATCAGTTGAATGAATCGCACGTCCTTTTCGGCCAGCTTTCGCGATAACAAGCAGTTGCGAGCGAACGAGCCGGGCCGATGGACATCCGGCCCATACATTTCCACCACATGGTCAGGTTCGTCAGAAACGTCAGTGATCTCTGGTAGGCTCATCTGCATCCGGTAGGCCAATTCGTATTGGGCGATGCGCGTTTCAATTTCTGGGTCGCCGTAATCGGTAAGTTTTTCTTGGTTTAGGGCGTGAAGGTGGTCCAACATTTTTCGCCGCAGTGCGCGTGGCATCCCGTCAGGATTGGACAGGTATAAAACAGGATCACCGCCAGAACGAAATCGTACGCCTTGATGTTTTGAGGGAATAAATCCACTGCCCCAGTAGTAATCGTAAAGCAACTGACCGCACGAATTTTGTTGATCGCGCGAATTCATGACGATAAACGTTGGCAGGTCTTCGTTCATGCTGCCCAATCCGTAAGATGCCCACGCCCCTATGCTGGGCCGGCCGGGAATCTGAGATCCTGTTAAAAAGAACGTGGCCGCCGGAGCGTGATTGATCGCTTCGGTGTTCATGGATTTTACCAGACAAATGTCATCCGCAATTCCGCCGGTGAAAGGGAGCAATTCGGAAAGCATCATGTTGGCGTTGCCGTAGGATTTGAATTTTTTCAACGGAGGCAACACCGGTAGCTGTTTCTGTCGGCTGGTCATGGTGGTTAGTCGCTGACCGTTGCGAACCGAATCGGGCAGTTGTTCGCCGCGACGGTTGAGGATTTCTGGTTTATAGTCAAACAAATCGATGTGCGAAGGACCACCGCTCATCATCAAATAGATGACGCGTTTGGCGGTTGCCGGGAAGTGCATGCCCGATCTCGATTCTGATCCCGTTGCCGCCAGTTCCGATTCAGACGTTGGAGGCGTCGCACGGATGTCTTTGGTGAATAATGCACCAAGAGCCGCCGCACCGATGCCTGTTGCCGATCGCCCAAAGAATTGACGCCGCGTGCTGTGTTGATGGTTTTGGTCGAATGGATTCATGATTCTGTTTCAAAAGAATTACTGGCGATTCATAAATTCGTCGGTGTTGAGGACAATTTGCATCACGCTGGTCCAGGCGGCTAATTCGATAGTCTGTTCATCGGTTTGGACATTGGATGCCGAATCCCCAATCGCGATCAGCTTTTTGGCCGCAGGGATGGCTTGGGTGTAGAATGTGCGACTGTCTTGGATTGCTGCAAGGAGCGCGTTGGTTTCTGTTTCTGTCGATTTCCGTCCCAACGCGATTAAAAAGGATTCGCCAACCCGTTGCCGGTCGGTGGTGATCTGGTTGTTGGCCAATAGATTTTCAGCCAGTTTGCGGCCCGCTTCGACGAAGGTTGGGTCGTTCAACATCGTGAGGGCTTGCAGTGGCGTGTTGGTGCGTGAGGGTTTGACGATGCAGGTCTGGCGATTGGCGGAGTCAAAAAGATTGGGTGGCGGCACCGTGCGACGCCAAAAGGTATAGATGCTCCTTCGATGCAGGTCGGTGCCGTCGGAAGGGACGTAAGCGAATTTATCCAAACTGAACTCTTTCCAAAGTCCATCCGGTTGGTAGGGATAGACGGGTTTGCCGTGCAATTGTTGATTCAGTAAGCCCGCTACCGATAGCGCCGCGTCGCGGATAATCATTGAGGGTAAACGAAACCTTGGCCCCCGGGCCAGTAATCGATTTTCGGGATCTATGTCTTGTAATGCGTTTCTAAAGCGCGCGGTTTGCAAATAGGTTTCTGACGTCACGATCATCCGGTGGACTCGTTTCACGTCCCAATCGTGGCTGCGAAAATCGACTGCTAACCAGTCCAACAACGCAGGGTGGCTGGGCCGTTCCCCTTGCACGCCAAAGTCTTCGGATGTTTTTACCAACCCGGTGCCGAAGAAAATCTGCCAATAACGGTTGACCGTTACACGTGCGGTCAGCGGATTGGTTTCGGCCATCAACCATTCTGCCAACGCCAATCGGTCCTTGATTTCTGTCATTTCGGTTTTCGGCAGAAACCCTGGCACCGCGCAGTTGACTTCATCACCAACGTTTTCATATTCGCCGCGTTCAAAAAGGTTCGTCGTCCGCGGCTGTTGGCGCTCACGCATCACCATCACCGTTGTCACGCCGGCAAGGATTTTCGTTTTCCTTTTTTCTAACTTCTGCAGGGCTATCTTGATCGTCTTCCAGGGTTCCTTGGCGAAATTTAAAAGGTAATAGTTTTTCAGTTTATCGGCTTCGCTTTTGTTGCGTTCGTCGGCCGGCAGACGCAAGATTCTCAGTTCGTCGCGTTTGATGTCTTCAGGCGGGGCCTCCACGGCATCGGCCTCCCAGAGACGCATCGCTGCGGTGATGGATTGATCAAGTTCAGCCAATTCAGCGCGTAGTGGTTTTGTTTTTTCAGCGATCGTTTGAAGTTGTTTTTTTTGTTGGTCGGTTTTCAATTCGATGAACGGTTTTGCACAATGCAGCCGGCCAGCACGACGATTGACGCTGCCGGTTTCATCAACGTTATTGAAATACGCAAAGAAACGATAGTAATCTTTTTGGGTAATAGGATCGTATTTGTGGTCGTGACACTGAGCGCACGCCATCGTCAGGCCCAACCAAGTCGTCGCGGTGGTATCGACGCGGTCGAAGACGTAATTGTTGCGCTGTTCTTCGGGAATAGCGCCGCCTTCACCATTTAGCATGTGATTGCGGTTAAACCCGGTGGCGATCAGTTGCTGATTTGAGGGGGCCGGTAACAAGTCCCCGGCGAGTTGCTCGATGGTGAACTGATCAAAGGGCATGTTCGCGTTGAGTGCGTCGATGACCCAGTCACGCCATGGCCATTGATGGCGGTCGCCGTCCTGTTGAAACCCGTTTGAATCCGAATAACGCGCGGCATCTAACCAAGGCAACGCCATGCGTTCGCCGTAATGTTCGTTGTTGAGCAAACGGTCGGCCAATTCATCAATCGCCGCGTCGGCATTTTCAGCAAAGCGTTGACAGAAATCAGTGACCTCCGATCGCGTCGGTGGTAAACCGATTAAATCAAGGTGCATCCTGCGCACGATGACATTGGGTTGGGCACGATTCGCAGGCGCGATGGCTTGGTCCTCCAAAGTCGCCAGAATAAAGTGATCGATGGCGTTTCGCGGCCACGACGTATTTTTAACGGTCGGGATATCAGGTCGAACAGGCGGGACGAATGCCCAATGGGGTTCATATTGAGCGCCCTGCTGGATCCAAGCGATCAAGATCTTTCGTTGTTCAGGAGTAATCGTGCGGCCTGAGTTTGGCGGTGGCATTTGAAGATCAGGATCGTCTTCGAGAATCCGGGTGATCAGGGCGCTGGATTGTGGATCGTCGAGGTCGATTACGGATCGGGTTCCCACGGACTGATCCAGTCGCAGGTCGGCTTCGCGATGATTGGGGTCAGGCCCGTGACAGAAATAGCAATTCTCAGAAAGGATGCTCCGCACGTGTTTGTCAAAAGAAATCGGATTGGCGGGGTTGCTTCCGATTCTTTCGGAGACCTCTTGGCCGCTGGCGACAGGAAAACAGACCGAACAACCAACCGCAAAGCACATCCCAAGAAAAACCAGCCCAAGGAAGAACAGCAACGCGGTTATCGCTGACGCGTCGCGCCGGTTGACCCGGGAGCTTGAGTGAAATTTCTTCATTGCTTTGCCAGTGTCACGGCCTGTTGCGGTTTTAATTCGACGGTTTTGTTTAGGTGCGAAGATCCAATATGGCCTGTTTCATTTTTCCTTTTACGTTTTTGTTCTTGCGCGTTCTTGAGGTTTAGATCACGCCTTTAACGCTTAGTAATTTTAGCACTTGATCGACGCAGTCAGAAGGATCTACGTTTTCGGTATCCAAGACCAGATCTGCATCGGTGGGAGCTTGATATGCGACAGAGCTTTCCTTGGGGTCGTCTTGGCCGCGCTGTTTTGCCGATTCGTTACGGGATTCGCAAGTCTCTATGGAAGCGTTTAAGTGAACCACAATAAAGCTTTCGCGTCCGACGACTTCGGCGGCCCGTTTGCGAACCGAATCATCGGGGGCGACTAACGCTAATAGGCAGATGATGCCCGATTTGTTGATCAATTTTCCAACTTCTGCAGCGCGGCGGACATTTTCCGAACGTCCGTCGGAGCTAAAGTTGAGATCGCGGTTGAGCCCCATACGTAGATTTTGTCCATCGATAACGGTCGCGGCCCGGCCCATGTCAAAGAGCGCTCGTTCGACCCCGTAAGCGGTTGTCGATTTTCCAGCACCCGGCAGACCGGTAAATAACACGGTGACAGGATTTTGACCGAAACGCGCTTGGCGTTCGTCGCTGGTGACGTGGCTGAATTCTTGAATCAGCGTGTTTCCGCTGGCCGGTTCCTCGTCCCACGCGGCGCCTGTGTTATCGCTGGTCCGTTTGTCGATGATCATGCCCGCGGCGACCGTTCGATTCGTGATCCGGTCGATAACGATGAAGGATCCGGTGCCCTTGTTGCGCGTATAACGATCAAATGCGATCGGCTGGTTCAGCGAAACGTCGACGCGTCCGATCTGATTTAGCTCGAGGGCCGGGGCCGGTTTTTTGTGCATCGTGTTGACGTCGACCTGGTATTTAAGCGTCTTGATGACACCGGGAACCATCTTGGTCGTGTGTTTGAAGACGTATTGTTTACCAGGAACCATCGGTTGGTCGTCCATCCACACTAACATTGCGTCAAATTTTTGCTCCATTTTTGGGAGGTTGCCCGGGCGGACGATCATGTCCCCGCGACTGGAGTCAATTTCGTCCTCTAGGGTCAACGTGATCGACATCGGCGCGTGAGCCTGTTGGATGTTGCCGTCGTAGGTGACGATTTCCTTGACTTTGCTGGTCTTGCGGGAAGGTAGCGTCATGATTTCGTCCCCGACGCGCACGATCCCAGAAGCGATCGTGCCGGCGAAGCCGCGAAAATCAAGGTTGGGCCGCAAGACGCTTTGGACCGGCAAACGGAAATCTTCGTAGTTTCGATCGGACGCGATTGAAACGGTTTCCAGAAAGTTCATCAGCGTGCTGCCTTGGTACCACGGCATGTTTTCACTGCGATCGACGACATTGTCACCGTGCAACGCCGACAGCGGCAGGTAGTGCAGATCCGGAAAACGCAATCGTTCAGAGAACCGTTTGTAGTCGTCGCAGATTTCGTCAAAACGTTGTTGGCTGTAGTCCACGACATCCATTTTGTTGACCGCAATCAGGATGTGCTTAATGCCCAACAACGATGCGATGAAACTGTGACGTTTGGTCTGTTCCATGACGCCATGTCCATCACGCGCGTCGATCAAAATGATCGCAAGATGCGCCGTCGAAGCACCGGTGGCCATGTTCCGGGTATACTGCACGTGACCGGGCGTGTCGGCGATGATGAATTTACGTTTGGCGGTAGAAAAATAGCGATAGGCAACGTCAATGGTGATGCCCTGTTCGCGTTCCTCTTTGAGCCCGTCAGTTAGCAGTGCCGGGTCAAAACCGCCGCCGGTCGTGCCGTGGGTGGCGGATTCTTTGGTCAGTTTTTCCAGTTGATCTTCGTAGATCATTTTGGAATCGAACAGTAACCGACCAATCAACGTGCTCTTCCCGTCGTCGACGCTGCCGCAGGTTAGAAAACGCAACAGTTCCTTTTTCTCGTGTTGGGCGAGATAGGATTCGATGTCGGTAGCGATAAGGTCGGAATGATGTGACATGATTTCATGCCCCGTTGGGTGGGGCGTTTCTGAATGTTAGATTTTCTTGGCCAACGCGCGATGCAGTGGTTGGCAATTTTCGATTCTGAGTAGGAAATTCAATTGCCAACTTCGTTTCAGTTGGATTCACTCGTTTGCGCGTTTGCAAATACGGTTTGTATTAAGAGTTTGAATTGAATGAACAGGTTTGTATTCACCGGTTTGTTAGAAGTAACCTTCTTCTTTTTTCTGTTGCATAGAACCTTCGTCGTCATTGTCGATCACGCGGCCTTGGCGTTCGGAGGTCGTGGCCAATAGCATCTCTTGGATGATCTCTGGCAAAGTGGTGGCGGTTGATTCGACGGCACCGGTTAACGGGTAACAACCCAAAGTTCGGAAGCGGACCATTTTCTGTTGGGGCACTTCGCCTTCTTTCAATTTCAGCCGATCATCGTCAACCATGATCAGCACGCCGTTGCGATCGACGACCGGACGCATCGCAGAATAATACAGCGGCACGATCGGGATTTGCTCCAGATGGATGTACTGCCAGACGTCCAATTCGGTCCAGTTGGACAACGGGAAAACGCGGATCGATTCGTCCTGATTGACTTTCGCGTTGTAAAGGTTCCAAAGTTCGGGACGTTGGTTTTTTGGATCCCAACGATGGTTTTCGTCGCGAAAAGAATAGACCCGTTCTTTGGCGCGGGATTTCTCTTCATCGCGCCGCCCGCCGCCAAAGGCCGCGTCAAACTTGTATTTGTCCAAGGCCTGTTTGAGGCCTTCGGTTTTCATTACTGTGGTGTGTTTTCCGCTGGATTTCAACGGATCCAAATTCAGGGCACGGCCCTCTTCATTGATGTAGGTGATGACCTCTAAGCCAAGTTCCTTTTTCGCGTACTGCTCACGGAATTTGTACATGTCTTGGAACTTCCACGTAGTATCCACATGCATCAGCGGAAACGGTGGTTTGGCGGGATAAAAGGCTTTCATCGCCAAGTGCAGCATCACTGCCGAGTCCTTGCCCACGGAGTAAAGCATTACCGGGTTTTGGAACTCGGCAGCGACTTCACGGATGATGTGAATGCTTTCTGCTTCGAGTTCTTTAAGGTGGGTAAGCTGTAGGTTTTCGGACATGGAATGATTTTTGGAGAAACAGCAGTAATCGGTAAAGTTTGCGCACAATAATATAATCTGAGCGATTGTTACGGCAATGGTTCATCTGAACTGTGGCCGAATACCTTTCTTCGGTCGATCGCAGCGGCGGCTTGAATAATGAATAGAATCGGTAGAGTAGGCGATGTTGACGGTGCGTTGCCGCTGGTGGCATTTCCGCCGGCGCCTTGCCCCCGGTTTTCGCGGAACGTCGGACGAAACGTCGAAGAAAACCGTGTCACTTGGACGCCAGAATGAGTTACCGGGCGACGCTGCTTTGGTGGCCTTGGTTGCCTTCGAAGGTCGAGAATTCGGCCCAGATTGGCATGTGGTCGGAGATCGCGATGGCTTGGTCGTATCGCAAATTATAGGCCGCCAGAAAATCAAGCACCCCGCCCTGCCCTGTGAATTCGACTGTTGCGGTTTGAGAAAAGACCAGATTATCAAATTGGTGGCTCTTGTCGGTCGACGTGGGGGTGTCAAAAACAACCCAATGAAGTCCAGCTTTTTTCCGCAGCGGCGACAGTCCGCGATCGCCCGCATTGAAGTTACCCACGATCACAACGTCGTCTTCTCCGCGTCCATCGTTACGGATTGCGCGAAAGAGTTCCCCAAGATAAGCGATCTCTAAATCGGGCCGGTGGTTGTCCAGCTGGATATTTGCCAAGGTGAAGGTGAATGCTTTTTCGGCAGGAGCGTTTCTGGTTCGAAACCAACCCACCAAGGGTTCGCGCGCAAGAAGATCGTCGGGATCATTGACTGAGTACCATTGAGACTGGTCAAGGTCCAGTGTTTGCGTGTTGAACAGAATGGCAAATTGAGGCTGCCCCATCTCGATTCGTGACCGGTCCGTGAGAGCGCGAAATTGCACTGAGTTTTGCGTTGCGGCGGCGACGTTTCGGATGATCTGAGCCAGCCACGCATCGCCGCGCCCGTCAATCTCTTGGAACGCGATAATATCAAACTGACTGCATAGGTGTGTCAGCACCTGCATCGCATGTAAGTTCGAATGCACCGTTGAAGCGGGTTGCATTTTGAAAGAAGCGATACGAATCGTGTTGGGGAATCTTGGCGGCACATGGAAACCGGAATCAAACCGCCGATCGGTGTTGGTGCGGCGCTGTTGCCACCGATTGTTTTGGGCACCGGCCGAAGCCCTTTGAAAGATGCCGTTTTCGGTCGCGCTGTTGAAGGTCACGCCACTTGAGTAACGCGATGGATTTTCGGGCGACCCTTGCGGTGACGAAGTGTTGGCTTCACGAAGCGATCGCTGGAAATAGGCCCAAAGACCGCCCGCGTTTTGAATTTCACCTTGATTGAACAACACCCACAGACCGCCAACGATGATCAGGGCAAGAAAGATTGTTTTCCAAAATCGCGACATGGTTTTCGGTGGTGATAAATGCGGCCGTGTATGCATCTTCTATCGACCGCCGCCGTCGATCCGATGGCCTGAACGTCTGGATTACGGATTGTGCAAGCTGCAAAATCCTCGCAACCGTTGAGGTTCTCCGTGGCCAGACAACACGACCACGTGAGCAATGCGACAGGGTTAGGTTCGGCGCAATTCGGCCAGTTCCATCACCGCGGTACGTCCGGCGACGTTGATGCGAAAAATCGTCAGCAGCATCATTGGCAGATACCAGGCAGCAAACAGTCCGCCGCCAAATCCGTGCCAGAACTGAACCGCGATCATGATCGCAGCGGTATAGGCCACCAGTACACCAATGTCTTTCACCGCCGGCCAAGCCGCAAAGGAGAAACTGAGAATCAGGAACGCGATCAGCAACGGCAACCGCCAAACGCGATCCCATCCCAATGCCCAGATCCCTTCCAACCCTTCCATCAGCGGTTGCCAGAAACCGAACATCTTTTGTAACTGTTGGAAGAAGTCCCCCGGGCTGACCGATGTGAAAATCAGAGACAGACTACAAAGCAAAATCGTCACGACAAACCAAACCGAAAACCGCCTCATGCCGCGGTCCCAGTAAAAACTTATCCAAAGCGGTAACAGAAACAGCGGATAGTATGACGCTCCGGTGGCCAATCCGATCAGGATCCCCGCCAATGCGGGTTTGCGAAAGCAGACGATTGCCCACAGCATCAGCGCCGCGGGCAGCGCGTGTTCTACGTGTCCGGTATAGATCGCGGTGTACGGCAGCATCAAATAAATCGATGCCACGCCGACACCAATGTAGAAACTTTTGAAGTTGTCGATGGCGAAAAAAATCAGCCCTGCAACGATCAAGGATTGGCTGATGATGGCCAGCATTTTCAACACCAGTAAGTAGCTTTCGATGTTCACCGCTTGGCCGGCGATGGAGCTATCGGTTTCTTCGACATCAGAAAAAACAGAAATCACAGCTACCAAAAACAACATCTGGTATCCTGGTCCGCGTTTGCGAAGGTACTGTGTGTCGGCGTCATCCGCTGCTTCGCGCTTGACCATGCTGATTGTCGATTTGACCATCGACAATTCTTCGGGGGTAGGTTTCGAATTAACGATGTTGGCGAACAACAAAAACATCAGACAGATCCCGAGGAAAATCAGCCCGCCCAATGAGAGGTTCGGGTCCAACAGCGGTCGCCGCACCAACAGCGGATCCACCAACATCCTGATCAGGTAAATCGACCCTACAATGAACAATCCAACGAAGCCCTTGCGCTGAAGATCGATTCCCGCTGCGGACCCTTGAGAAGGCTCAAAGGTTCCCGCCGATGCCTGTCGCCATCCCACCGGCAGGGCTGCTAATTTCGAATCATGCGATGTTGCCAACGCTGCGTTGTGTTCCAGCGACGGCCGCGCCGTGGCCGCGCGTGCGTCGAAAGTACGCGCGGCCAACTCGTGGGCGTTGGCCGAGGCAGATGCCGGAGCGTTGGTCGCCGAAGGATTGGACATCATCATGCCCTTATGCACCATGATCATCGCCGGGGCCAGCAAAATAATCAGCAGCAAGTCAAAATTACGCACGCTCCAAAATCGATTAAACTTGAAGAACAGCGATATCATCAGCAGTGAACTCGCGAAAGCCCAGATCGTGCCATCGATCTGCTGGTACGCGAATGAGAACTGTTTCATTGGGAAATCAATTTGAAAAATGATTTTTTTAAACCGAGGCTGTCGAACTGAGCCACTCCGCCGATCATCGTTTATCCAACTATTATAGGGACAAATTCTTGAACCAGAACCCATACCAATCCCCAATCGGTTCTCCCCCTCAAAACTTGGGGATAGCGAAACCTAACGGTTTCGTGGATTTTCGACCGCTGGTGCTGAAATGGGAAAAGTATCGGCTGATTTACAACGCGGCCTTGGTCGCCACCACAGTTCTGAGCCTGATGGCGTTTGCGGTCAATCCGTTGGTCATTGAATTGTGGATCGTTGTTTTCTTCGGGGCGTGTTGTGCAAATATCCTTTTTATGTTGGGGCCGGCATTGGATGGATATTTGCAGGTTGCCGGTTTTCGCCATCGGTTGATAGGGTTGTTTATTTTTGGCTGCGGGGCGTTGATCGCAGTGGGATTGGCAGCGTTGACAATCTCCGTTTGCGGCCTAGGTTTGCAATCGTGACGCGGCTGTTAGAATTGGAATACAGGCCTTATTTCGGGCACTTACATCTTGGGGGCACTTCGATGTTTATTCCGTACGGTACTGATGCACCAATCTACTATTGGCCATTTGCCACCGGCGCGATGATGCTGATCAACATTGTGGTGCTGATGCTCCAATTGGCAAACCCAGAAGCTCAAGCCCAATACATGTTGGTCCATGGTGGTGGGTTGCATCCGGTTCAGTGGCTGACGTCGATGTTTATGCACGATGGAATCGGTCATCTGCTGGGAAATTTAATTTTTCTCTGGGCGTTTGGTATTGTTGTCGAAGGCAAAATCGGCCCCATCATTTTTTCATGGTTGTATGTCGGGATCGGTGTCTTTCAATCCATGGTCGAGCAAATCATGTTGCTCCCCTTTGGAGATTTTTCAGGGGCATCTCTAGGGGCGTCGTCGGCAATTTCGGGGCTGATGATGATCGCGCTGGTGTGGGCCCCACAGGACAATCTAAAAGTTATCTTCAATCCTTATCTGTTCTATCTATTCTTTATCGAAGTGCCGATCGCTTTTTTCGGTTTGGTCTATTTTTTGATGGATTTTACCTTCGCTTACTTCAGCGGGTTTTCCATGGGAACGCCGCTGCTGCATTTGATGGGAGCCGTTTGTGGGCTGGTGGTCGGAGTCACGTTCATTTACGTGTCGTGGGTGGATGGTGAAGAAAGGGACTTGCCGTCGATGTTTCTCGAATTGGCGGGAAGGAAAGCTATCAAAAAGAAACCGACGCGATCCGAACAACGCGCGATCCAAGAACACAAAGAGATGCTCAGGACGCAGCGTCAGCAAAAGATCGTGCTCTACCGGAAATCGCTCGCGGCACACTTGGCCGCAGGCAATCCTGTCGCCGCCGTTGCCACGTTCCGGCAGATCCAAAGAATGAATAAAAAGGCCACTTGGGAAGAAGCCGATTTATTGAAAGTGATCAGCGCGTTCCAATCGGCCAATCAATGGGACCAAACGATCGAACACAGTCAAATTTATCTCGATTCGTATCAGAAGCGGAAGGTCGCCGTTGCAATCAATTTGGCAAAGATCCAGTTGCTGCAAAAGGGTTCGCCACGCCGCGCGTTAAAAGTCATTGCTCAATTGAACCCCGCCGAAACAGTCAGCTCAAAACAGCAGAACCTGATCCAGCAAATTAAAGCCAAAGCAAACCAAATGATCGCCGCCGGGTCGATCGAATTGGACTGAATTTGAAATGAAATCGACCGGGCAGATCGATGATTCCCGGGGTTGCCCGGGTACGTCTTATTCCGAACGCGCGGTGATTTCGATTAAGTGGTAGCCAAACTGGGTCTTCACAGGGCCGTGAACCTTGTTGAGTTCGTCAGAGAAAACGACATCGTCGAACTCTTTGACCATTTGGCCTTTGCTGAACGTGCCCAGATCGCCGCCAGATTTGCCGGACGGGCAAGCCGAAAATTCTTGAGCAACGGCGGCAAAGTCACCGCCGCCTTCAATTTGTTGCTTGAGGTCTTCGCAGACTTCTTCGGTTTCAACGAGGATGTGACGTGCGGATGCGGTGGCCATATGAAGATGCTTTCTCGGTGCAAAGAGTAGTTATGTGGTTTGGCGTTCTATTGAACGACCGTAAAACGAAATAAAACGATACGGTATAAAACAAATTCATACGAGCCGCGAAATGAAATATCGCTGTGGTTTAGTGGGATATTTGCTTGTCGGCACGTTTTGCGACGGATTTCGGTGCCGGGCGAATCAGACGTTTGAGGTCGACGACGTTCATCATGTGCCCATGGTCGGCGGTAACGATTAATAATGTTTGGTCCCAGTCGCTGTTTTCTTCTACCCAGTGGGTGATCGCATCAAACGCTCTTTCACCACTGAACACAGCACCGATGGAGTCATCGATGTTGTTGTTGTGGTTGGCCCAATCGACATCGCCAGCTTCAACCATAAGCCAAAACCCTTTTTCGTTGGTGCCGAGAACCTTCAACGCGGCTTTGGTCATTTCAGCCAAGGTGGGGTTTTCTAAGAGCTCTTGTGGCGTATATCTTTCTGCGGTTTTAACGCCACCGGTGGGGTCAAAATTGCCATCGGCGGTCGCGAAAGGAAGATGGGTGTCAGCGCCCCCAAATAACCCCAGCAAACGATGCCTGCCTGTGGCGGCAGCCGTTGCCGCAGCGGCGACAACGTCACCGCCTTTTTTTCCGGCAACGCGGTTGGCGACGACGTATTGGCCACCGTTGTCGACGTTGATTTTAGCGATTTCTTGGTCGGGAAGAAACTTGTTGCCAGGAACGTAATTTTTCCCTTGCTTGGTTGAATCATCATCGCCGTTGACGCCGAAGCCAGCACCCATCACCACATTCATCCCAACGGTAGGTTTGCGGTGAGAAACCGATGGTAGTCCCAAGAGGTCGCGCGATAGGTCTTGGTAGTCATTGCGAGTCACGTTGTGCGCGTACGCTGCTGCCGGAGTCGCATGAGAAATAGGAACGCTGGTGACAACGCCCACCGACCGACCCATTTTTTGAAAACGATGAGCGATACTGTCGAGCTGTTTTCCTTGGTAATCGACTCCAATAGCGCCGTTGTAAGTTTTCTTCCCGCAACAAATAGCGGTCGCCGAAGCTGCTGAATCGGTGTAGACATGGTTCAGCGATTTTCGCCGGCCCAGTAAATACGAAAGATCACCAGGTGCGCTCCACGGAAAACGACCGCCAAAATCGGGATGGTAGCCGCCGCCAACATTGCCGCCAATGTTGGAAACAGTTTGCGAATTGACTTCGGGTTTGGTCCCCGCATTATGAGAGCTGGTGACACAGAATCCAAAATCAGTAGCCGCTTTATCGTACGTTTGGAAGGACAGTACATCACCACGGCCTTGGGTGTAAGTGATCTGTTGTGATTTATAAACCGCAGCGGCCTGGGTGGTTTGCCAGTCCATCCCGTCAAAGATCATGAGGATGACGTTTTTCTTCCCCGCTTCGATGGCTAATTGTTGAAGGGTGAACAACTGGGTTTGGTCAAAGTAGTCAGCGTCTTGGTTGAGCGTCTGGTCGGGGACTTTGCCGTACAGTTTTGCCAGCATTGCTTCATCGCGG
Source organism: uncultured Pirellulaceae bacterium (assembly GCA_937944405.1). Lineage (GTDB taxonomy): Bacteria > Planctomycetota > Planctomycetia > Pirellulales > Pirellulaceae > Mariniblastus. Next base: position 36,994 of record CALDYR010000069.1, on the reverse strand, counting down.
TAAGCGCTTTTTTTACCTTTGACCGCGGTCAGGTCGCCGCCGAAAGTATAAACCGGAATCAGCCGGTTGGAGTGATTGGTCCAAGTGCTGAAGGATCCGGCTTTGTCCCCCCAGAAGATCCAGTCCGATTTTTTTGCGATGACGGATTTGGATTGAAGAGCCCTGAGGTAGTCATCGTTTTGTTGGGCGCACAAGGGCGCAATGCACAAAACAACCGCTAACCAGGGAAAGCACCAAACGACGGTATTGCAAAAATGATTTTTCATAGGAGAGGGGTAAAATGATGGTGGTTTGAATCCCAGAAATCGTAATCGAGCCACCGACTTATGATAGCCGCGTTAGGATTTCTTCAAAATCGGGCGGCGTTTGTTAATGTTTCTGCCATTGAAGAACGTCAGAGGGGAGATTGCCAGCACTTAATGGGCCGCAGTCTCTGACGCATCGGCGGATTGGCTCTGACACCAGTGAGTGAATCAGATCACGCGACAAATCGGAGTGGATGCGCGCCACAGTCTGCCCGTAGCCCACCCATAGCCCAGCACGTGAATCACAAAACCGCGGTCTGCACATTTCGAAGCAGTGGCGCAACCCCACGTTAACGCATTCGAGTCGAGAACTTAGGTTGAGAACTTGAGTGGGCCAAATACTGAAATCGAGCTAGTGGTCTGTCAGCATTAAGAATTAGGATTGTTCAGATCAGCCGTTTGGGCGTTAGCCCCGGTTTTTCGTTTCGGAACCGTGGCTATCGCCAAAACGGCTAACCCTAAAATCCAATGCTGACACTCCACTAGGACATTCCATTAGGATCAAGGAGTTCTTAGGTTCGTGCTTTGCAAGCCCTCGATTTTCTTCGTTTAATCGTTAGACAACTGGCGTATGAGTTTTTAGCGGCCACAAACCACGCACGTCTATCGGCTGACGGTTAAACATAAAAACACGAGCACAAACGGGGCGGCGACCCAATCCAATCCCCAAGTTATTTTTCACTTTGCCGCCAACGAACGGGCACTGCGGTTTGTCGTTTGTGTTCGTTCCCGGCCTTTGGCGGCGGGGTTGGGAGAACGCAGGAGCCGCAAACCCGAGAACGAAGATGCGACTTCAAAGCTGGGACGCCGCGATCTGCCAAAACAAAATCCCGGTAAGGTTTCGAGCTACTGAAATTCATCAATTGCCGGACCAGAAGCAACACCGTTACGCCGTCGGTCCGGCCGCAGAAGCACTCATCTCCGGTTCGATCTTCCCGATGCTGGTGACTTCCTCTGTTAGTTTCGCGTCAGTTCGAGGAGTGTGTTTTATAGGGAGGTTGAGCACGAATGCAGCGCCTTTTCCTTTTCCAGGGCTGGTCGCGATCAGCGAACCGCCTAAGTCTTTGGCGGCGTTGGCGCTGCTGTGTAATCCGAACCCTTTTCCTTCGTCTTTGGTCGTGAAGCCGTGGTTGAAGATGCTGGTTAGATTTTTTTCGTCGATTCCGACGCCGTTGTCGCTGACTTCCACCATGAAGAAATCGTCAGTGGGTTGATCGATGGTGACGCAAATTGTTTTGGGCTGGTCATGGGCGGCATCCTCGCATGCATGTTTGGCGTTGCGGATCAGGTTGACCAAGATTTGCAGAACACGGTGTTTGTCGATGTCTGCTTCGATGTCGACGACAAAGTCTTTTTGGATTCCAACATTGGATGCTGACAGCGTACATTCGCCGATCCGAACGGCGTCTTCGACCAATTGAATCACGCTTACCGTTTCTGTGACCGCCACGACGCCAGCGTATTGCTGTTGCATCGAGACGATCGTTTTAATGTGATCAAGATTGCGTCCCAGATGCTCCAGTTCATCCAATACCGAAGATCGCATTTCGGCGAGGCTTTCGGCCGACATGCGGAGGAAATCAGGAAGAATTTTCCCTTTGGGATTGTGGCTGAGGAATTCAGGATCGTTAGCGTTATGTTTAAGTAAATCAGCAGCCTTTAAAAGGTTTTCGACCCCGGAATTTTTTACCGCCGTCCGTGACAGCGAAAGCGATACGTTCACACTGTTGAGCACATTTCCGACGTTGTGAATCACGTTGCTGGCGATCTCCGCCATGCCAGCGCGGCGGGATGCGGCCAGTAGTTTTTCATTCGTTTTTTGGAGTTCGAATTCCGTTTCTTTCAGGTCCGAGATGTCCTTGCTAATGCCAAAGGTGCCGAAGACGTTTCCAAACTCGTCCTCCAAAGGCATTTTCGAAGTGATCACCCACGATGTTTTTCCGTCGGTACGAATTTCCTTTTCGCAAACTCCGATCACTGGTTCTCGGGTTTCCATGATACGACGTTCGCATTCGAAAAATCCCTGAGCACATTCGAAATTCCAATAGTCAAAATCCGTCGTCCCAAGAATACTTTCAAGATTCGGAGCGCCGAGTCGTTCGACCATGCTGTTGCTGACGCGAATGAAACGTGAGTTAACGTCCTTGAAGTAGATATTGTCCTGGGTCGATTTCATTAACGCATCAATCAACACCGTTTCAAATCCCAGATGGTCGGCGAAGCCTTGCACGCAATATCGGCAAGCGATGCCTTGGAATTTTCCGTCGTTAGAGAATACCGGATGACACTCCAGCGACACAAAGGCTTCGGTGTTGTTGATGGCGCAGCGGACGCGCTCCTTCTTTTGTGTTGTGTGGGTTTGACTGATTTTTTCTTCGGCCTCAACCAGCAGTCTCTGGATTCCGTCGGACTGCGCGCTTATTTCATTCAGTCGTGTGCCGACCACATTCTCTAACCGCTGGCAGCGCAGGTCATTTAGAAATGCCTGATTGGCAGAAATAAGGCGGAAGTCACGGTCGCGAAAATAGATGCGGTCCGCAGTTTGGCTGTTAAACTGAGATTGATGAAGTGACAAATCGTGCATCGAAAATCACAATGTTTTGAGACGGTGGGATAGTGAATCTTTTTAAACGGCCAATACGTTGATTAGTCACCTTTGCGTGTGCGGTTGAGCCAAAGGTTTCCCAACCTGCGACGCCGCAGGGACGTTTTTACTGCGTTGGGAAAACTGTTTGAAGTGATCCCACTGCGCTTCAAAAGCGACGATGATTTCAGGGTCAAAGTGCTCTCCGGATTCGGAGATGATTAACATGCGGGCCTCCTCGGCCGGCATGGCTTTTTTGTAAACTCGTTCGGAGGTGAGCGCGTCGAACACATCGGCCACGGCAACGATTCGGGCAGCGAGCGGAATTTCATCGCCGCTGATTCCGTGTGGGTATCCAGTGCCGTTGAACCTTTCATGGTGGTACCGAGCGATCTCGGCAGCGATCGAAAGGAAATCACAGGCACTTGAATGCAACGCCGAATCCTCTAAGGCTTCAGCACCGATGCGCGTGTGATCTTTCATGATTTCAAACTCCTCGCGCGTTAGACGGCTCGGTTTCAGCAGTACGCTGTCGGGAATTCCTACCTTGCCGATGTCGTGTAAAATGCTGGACCGGCAGATTAGGTCGCAGTGATGATCGGTCAGTTCACTTTGGTAGGAGCCGTTTTGAGAAAGCCATTCGACCAACAAACGGGTGTAGCTTTCGATGCGTTCGAGGTGTTCGCCAGTTTCAGAGTCACGCGATTCTGCCAACCGAGCGAGAGTGAAGAACACGACGTCGCGTGTTTGAGAAATTTCGTGAGTTCGTTCCTGGACACGCGTTTCTAGTGATTGAGTATGCTGTTCGACGATTTTCGTCAGGTTCCACCGCGCTGTTTGCGAAGCCGCAATCTGGCACAGTTCTAATGGGTCAAACGGCTTCTTGAGAATCAGCAGCATGTCGGTGTGATCCAATTGAGAGGAAATTTCTTCCCAAGAGTGATCCGAATAGGCAGTACACAAGACGACCGGGAGGTTAGGGTCGATCTCCCAAATGCGTTTGGTCGTTTCGACCCCGTCAATCCCCGGTGGCATCCGGACGTCGACAAAGGCACAGGCGTAGGGACGCTGTTGGGCTAAACTTTGTTCGACAAGTTCGATACCTTGTTTGCCTTGGTAGGCAGAATCCAACAGATACTCGTGGTTGTTGGATTTGGATTGCGTTGCTTGATCGTCGCCACCGAACAAAAGCTGTGTTGCTTCATCGAGTTTGACGTTGTCGATAGGAGCGCAAAGCACTTTACGGTAGTCGTCGTGAATCGCTTCGTTGTCATCAATCGTGAGGATGCGGATTTGTTGTTGGTTCATAGCGGAACGGGAGAGTCGAGGCTTGGATTTTGGACCAATTATTACGTCGCTAACTGAACATTAGGTTGGAAGTTGGCCCTGTCGCACGTTAACAACACCAGGAACTCGAAAACGGGCAGCAGGCGTTAGGGTTGTGAGGGTGGTTTTCGATACAAAGGCCAGGACGTTTATGGGAACCGCCGGTTGTTTTTGTCCACCATTGTAGGGAGTGTGCTGAAAGGGCGTGTGGTAGCGATTGCTGCGGTTGTTGCAAACCTTGCATACGGACGGTTTGCTACGTCCGGTGCATCAATAAGGGTAATGCGGAATGTGTCAACAACTTCAATCCATCGGCATGGGATTTGATCGTTATTTACGGGGATATGGTGTGTGTCCACTCATTGGCGCGCTCGTTAGCATGTTGATAACTTTCATCGATGGGCCATCACAAAGGGACAGCGATTAGCTATTGCGATGAAAAGTTCGACGAGACAGTTTCGCAAACCAGAACACGGAAAGAAAAATGAAAGTGCTTGTTACTAACGACGACGGTTGGGACGCCCCAGGGATCAGGTTGTTGGAGTCGGTGTTGAGTGAAATGGGTTGGGTGGGCGAAGTATGGACGGTTGCTCCGGCGCTGCCTCAGTCGGGGATCAGCCACCAGATGACATTCGAGCGTCCGATGCAATTGACTCAGGTCGCCGATCGGCGTTTTCATTTAACCGGCACGCCTGCCGATTGCGCCCGTGTGGGTTTGACGCAGTTGGGTGTCGAATTCGACTGGGTGTTTTCGGGCGTCAACAACGGGGGTAATTTGGGAGTCGATTTTTACATTTCTGGGACGGTTGCTGCAGCGCGCGAGGCGACATTTTTTGGGAAGAAGGCGGTGGCCTTATCGCAGCACCGGTTAGATTATCCGGGTGCGTTTGACTGGGATGCGCGGCGCGGTTTACTGGGGCGCGTGATCGAGGAGGTGTGCGCTCGCGCAGACGTGGGCGGCGGCGATCTTTTGAACATCAATTTACCCGACTGTCCTGACCGCGATTATCGAGAGGTGGACATCATCGACTGCGTGCTTGACCGCAGTCCGCTGCCGTATGATTACGGAGATCTAACCACTCCCTTTCAGGATCAACTGTCACCTGACAGCGCCCCGGTAAGCCGTCTACAGTATCGAGGCCGCTACAACGCCCGCGACCGCATCGCGGGCAAAGACGTTGCGACATGTTTAAGCGGTAACGTTTCGGTGTCCCGGAACGAGTACGCATAACAAATGGATAGCGCATATCGCCCGTTTATTCAGCAATTGCCCTGTATACGGCGACGGCGATTCACTAAACCCAATACCATGAGTGCGATCAGCATGATACTATTCGGCTCTGGAACGGCGATCACGTTGGCCGACAGAATGCTACTGATAGTCGACGTCTGGTTGCCGGTGTGAGAAATGCCGGTGGCTTGGAATGTTCCAGGTGGATCGCTATTCAATTGAAAGGAATTCGTGCCTAACAACAGCAAATCGCCGCCGGATTCGATGAAGACCGGCGCGCCCGAGTCACCGCCTTGTACGAAGGCTTCATGTGTTAAAAAGTTGGGGCTGCCAGCAGCGTCATTCACCAAAATGAGGGTATCCACGTCTGTCCCGCTTCCAAAAACAACATTTTCGTCAAAGCCAGAAATGATGTTTTCTCCAACGGCTTGATCCGTCGCCAGAGCGCTTCTGCCTGTTGGTGAAACTCCGAAGATAAACGCGCGTTGGTTTTGGGCGCTACCTGCGGAAACGGCATTGATCGGACTGCCTGGATTGGGGTCTCCAAAAAGAAATTCGGTGTTGAAGTCGTAAACTGCGATGGATGGGTCGACGTTCCGGTCCAAAAACGAAATGTACAGATCCGTGCTACCGACGCGCTGGCCACCAGTGACGATGGCTTCGAAAGCCCCAGCCGATGAATCATTTCCCGAGTAAAATTCAAACGTAGACGATACGCTTGGTCTGAAATGGTTTGCCGTTAAAACTGCATTTGAGCTGATTAAAGTTCCCCACCGCCCATTATCAGTTGTTCTCCCTACTCCGCTAAAATCGAGTCCTGCCCCGATGAAAGACGAACTGTTAGTGAAACGGTCGTTGGTATTATCTGAAAAATTCGCGATTTGAATGCCAGCGATAACAATTGATTGCGATGCGATGGCGGCACCTAAAAACATCATTGTCTGTAGGAAGATAGGTCTAATCATGATTGCACGTCGTGGGATTTTATAGTCGGGTTTGAAGAGATCGACGATGGCGAGTGTCCCCGTCGCATCGGCGAAAGCAGGAAAACTCGCTTTGAAACGTCACCTTATCATTTAATAAAGCCAGTCCAATCGCAAGGAAAAAAAGGAAAGCTGTTCGAAAAACTAGCGGCTGCAGGACTTATTATAAGTTAAATCGAACCGGTCGAAATTAAAGGTTTTGTCTTGCAGGAGCTGGCGGTTGGATGGCTTTGGCTATTGATGTTATCCGGGTAAACCCAAGGAGAACTCCCATGCTTTTCAGATTTTTTCTCTATTTTTGGTAACTTTTTTTGTTGAGTTGGCGTGTGTCGACAATTTACGAGGCAATGGAAACAATTTCGTCGAAGTCGAAGGCCCTGTAATCGGTTGAGATTAGGTCAGCTTCCGGTTACGTGGCGTGTCATTATTAAGTTAGCCAGCACTCTGTTTGCGTGTATTGCTTGTGTTTCACATAAAGAATAGTCGCTTTGTGCCCTTTGGTTTATCAGGCAGAGCGCTGAAATTCGTTGAAACCGCCTTTGAAAAGTTTTCGAAACAGAAACCAGTAATCGTGATGGCGCGGGCGATGATCGCCAACACGCTTTCGTGCGCGCGTCTGGACAGGATTTTCGATCAGCATGCCGACCAGCAATACATCGGCGATCTTCTGTTTTCTACAGTCGCCGATCTGATGGGCGAAGTGGTACTGCGGATTCAACCTTCGGTCAACGCAGCTTGGCTTGATAAGAAAGATGAAATCGGTGTCACTGTCAAATCGGTTTACGACAAACTCAAAGGAATTGAAATGGATGTCTCTCGTGCTTTGGTACAAGAAACAGCCGGTCGCATGCGTGGAATCATGGAGCAACTCGGCAATCCCGCTGCGCCTCTGGTTGCTGGCTATCGCACAAAAATCGTCGACGGCAACCATTTACGGCGCACTGACAGGCGGATCGGTGAGTTGCGTAAACTCAACTGCGCCCCTCTGCCGGGCAAGAGCCTTGTGGTGCTGGACGATTTATTATGGCAACAAAAGTATGGCAAGTTAACTCCCAGCCAAATCGCAGCCGTGTTAAAACGGTTTGCCGGAAACGTTCAGCTTAGTAAATTCAAAAAGAACAAGTGGAAAAAGAAGCCAAGGCCACCTGCAAAAGACAAACGAAAACACGAATCAACTTTCAAAGTACTCGAAAAAGCTGGAGACTCGTGAGAAAATGACAGCTATAAACGGCTGACACTAACCTACAAAAAAAGTTGTTTCACTATCGTTGACACATTCCGTCGGACCGCTCGATCACCGGCGTCGGCAGACTCTCCTGCCGCGATTAACTCTCGCGCGGTCAAGGCATCGGCGCGGGTTTGAGCGTTTGTTTCTGCCAGCGCCACTAGGTGCCCCATCTTCCGATCGGCCACGGCTTTGGCTTTGCCGTACAAATGCACTTTGACACCGGGCATCGATAGGGCTCGATCCCAATGGGGTTGCCCGTCGTTGAGGTGCTGCCCCAGCAGATTCGCCATCGCCACGGGCTGTTTCTGACACGTCGCCCCCAGCGGCAAGCCACAGACCGCGCGGACCTGTTGTTCGAATTGGCTGGTGACGTGGCCCTCAATGGTTAAATGCCCCGAATTGTGTGGCCGTGGAGCTATTTCGTTGACCAAAATCTTATCGCCACAACAAAAGAATTCGACACATAACACGCCGATCGTATCCAGAGCCTCCATGATATCACGAGTGATTTCGATGGCTTTGTCGTTTAACCCGGCATCCAAATTCGATGGTGAATACGATACATCTAATATCTGGTTTTTGTGCTCGTTGGTGATCGCGGGATAGGCAGCAAACTGGCCGGCGCTGTTACGCGCCGCGACGACGGAGAACTCAAAATCGAATTCGACAAAAGATTCAAGAATCGCTTCTGATGTTTGGATCGATTGCCACGCGGATTCGATTTCCGCTGGATCGCGAATGACGATTTGGCCTTTTCCGTCGTATCCGTCGGTCGTTGTTTTCAAAATCCCCGGCAACAACCCTTGGGCTAATTTCAGGTCCTGCAATGAACGCACGATTTGAAATTGACACGTTGGGATTGCCTGTTGCTTCAGAAAGTTCTTTTCCAGCGATCGATTTTGCGTCTTACTCAAAGTCGCGATTCCGGGATGGACTAACGCATGTCGGCCAGCAGTTTCTAGCGCCGCGACCGGTAGGTTCTCAAATTCCAGCGTTACCACATCAACTTGTTTTGCAAACGCCTCCAGAGCACCGGTGTCGGCGTAATCGCCCTGAATTTCCACATCAGCGACTTGCCCTGCGGGGGAGTCTTTGTCGGGGGAAAACACGTGGACCCTGTATCCCATGTATTTTGCCGCAATGGTCGTCATTCGACCCAATTGCCCGCTACCCAACATCCCGATGGTGCCGCCGGGAAGGACAAGGCCGCTTTTGGGTTTCTCAGCGGTGCTCATAGCTCTATTTCCTCCAGAACATTCTGCGTCTGTTTGGTCGTGAAATCCTTCAAACGTTTTGCCACGTCAAGATCATAGCCACCAATCATTCGCGCCGCCAGTAAACCGGCGTTCTTCGCTCCTGCGTTACCAATGGCCAACGTACCGACGGGAATACCGGCTGGCATTTGCACGATCGAAAGCAGCGAATCCATCCCATTGAGTGCCTTGCTCTGGATCGGCACGCCCAACACCGGTAGCTGCGTCAGCGACGCCACCATCCCCGGAAGATGAGCCGCCCCACCGGCTCCCGCGATGATGATCTTCAAACCACGAACCTCCGCCGATTGAGCGTACTCCACCATCCACTGCGGCGTTCGGTGCGCTGAAACGACACGCGACTCAAACCCGACTCCAAGCTCCGACAGAATTTCAGCCGCCAATTTCATCGTCGGCCAATCGGATTTGCTGCCCATAATGATGCCCACCAAGGGGGCCGTTTGCCTGTGAGTTTGACTTTGATCAACTTCTTGTGCTGCCACTTGGAAAATCCTTTGATTTGAATCCGCTGGTCTTGATCGAGTTAACCGAACGCTGGGCTCCCTTATACTTTTGATCCCATCCACGTCATAGGCCTTGGTGGCAAATCCTTGTCGATCATCAAAAATCAACAAGAAGATTTGGGGATTTAAAACAGCCAGCCACGCTTCGCCCTAATCGTTCGCCACTATCCTTCACCTGGGAGCAACAGCCACTGAGGAATTCACTATTGGGAAGCTCCATGAAGGCAGACAGTTAGTGAAAAATTCCAGCTTCCACAGGGTTTCATTAAACGACGCGTTTGTATCAAGTATTACACGAAAGTGCCTGCGCAAAGCACGGATCGGCGATTTCTGTTCAAAATCGTCAACCCAAAGTGTAAGGGCGACGTACAGACTGCGTCACTTTAATCAGTTCCCCGATTCATTTCCATGAAAGCCCTGACATGAAAAAAAACACTCCCATCGTCGCCTTAACCGTAATTTTGTTGTCCTGTTTTGCCGTCACTGAAACTTACGCCCAATCGGGATCACGTAGTGTTGGCCCGTCATTCAGCCCGTCAGTTGGGCAATCTTTTGGGCCCGCGGTTGGCTCAGGCAGTCGGTTCGTGGCGCCGTCGCCGGCATTTTCAGCACCGCGCCAATCCATACCACTGGTCGGCGCGAGAACCCAGTTTGCCCGTCCATCTTCTACCTTCAATCGACCCGTACAGGTTCAACAGCAGCGTTTCTTTCAACCGCGCGGGTTCCAACGTGGTCGTGTCTTCAACAACGGGTTTCGTTCTAACGGATTTGGTGGCTGCGGAGTTTACTAAGAATTAGGCGCCAGTTCACTTCCCGATTGCAGAGCGCTTTAGGGATGGCCGTGTAGTACCATTTTAGAAGATGTTCGAATGTCACGATGCTGCAACTACGGCCATTCCTTCCCCCCCTCAGTGGAAGCATTCTTGCTTGCGCGGGAGTGAATTTGGGGGCGGGCGGGAAGACAACGCTAGGGCTTCTCATTCAGTGAACCTCTGTGGATTTTCTTTGTGCAGCCTCCAAGAAGCTTAACGGAGCTTGAATTCGCTTAAGGAGAAGCAGTATCAGCAGTGCGCCGCGCGGCGATTTGCTTGCGGTTCTCGCAAGTATCGCTGATCCGCGTGAACGAATAGAACGTTGTCATAATTTGCCAGCAATGTGCGCGGGCCTCACATGCGGAATTCTGGCAGCAGCCACGCACGGCCAACGCGAACCTTGGACTGGCTGCTTGGTGGTTCGCCTGATCGTGTGTTGGAGGATGATTGGTGACTTGTGTGACTTGCAGCCTGTCACCCCCGGCAACGTAATTACCATGGCCGAAATTCAATCCGACCACGTCGGATTCTATCCTTTCGCAGTTCAGTGAACTCACCGATCCACGGTCCCATGTCAACCGGATTGATGTCTTTGGTGACTGATTGTCATCTGCATCATGGCGGTTATTGCTGAGGCCGATGGACTGCAAGCAATTGGTACCTAGGCAGAGCAAAACGAGGCATGGCTGAGGAAGCATTTGAAGTTGCCAAACGGCATCCCTTCGCACGACACGCTGGGGTGCTCGGGGCTCTCAGTCCGGTCGCTTTTCAGAAGTGCTTTGAAGCGTGGGTTGCGTCGATCACCTTATCGGATAAAGGCACCGACGCGAATCCAATTGCGATTGATGGAAAAGTGCTACGGCGCAGCCATCACGCCCCAAAATGTTCTCCGTGGGAGCCGCGCTTTGGGGCGTGGTGTGTTTCATGCCAAACTTCGTCGCCCATTGGCGCAGCAATAGGCAGTGACCGTGCAATAATATCCCAAGGCACAAAGGCCGATGGGTAAATTTGTCGACCGGTTAATCTGTGGACCGGTTAAATCTGCGGATCTAAACCGACTTCGCAGGCGCGATCGTACAAAGCATCCGGCGTGACTGTTTTGAAGGCGCGCTTTCGATTTTGCCATGTTCGGAAAGCAGTTCAATGATGTGTTCCATCACTTTACGACCTTCTTCAATGTGCGCCATTTCGCGACCACGGAACAATACCGTCACTTGCACTTTGTCGTTATGCTTGAGAAAACCGATAGCCTGTTTGACTTTGAATTGGATGTCGTGTTCGCCAGTTTTGGGGCGCACACGGATCTCCTTCAATTTCGTTTGGTGCTGTTTGCTTTTCGCCGAGCGTTTGCTTTTGTCGTATTTAAATTTGCCAAAGTCCATGATGCGACAAACCGGAGGTTTGGCTTCGGGAGCGACTTCGACGAGATCGAGCCCGTCTTCACGAGCTTTAGAAAGTGCGTCTGCCGTAGGGATGACGCCTAATTGGTTGCCTTCGGCGTCGATGACGCGGATAGGCGTAATTCGAATTGATTCGTTAATTCGATTTTGTGATGAACTGGGGGGAATCGTTTGTACCTCTTGAAATGAATGTGGAGCCTCAAAAGATTATTGGTTACTTACCCAATAGCCGTCAACTGAAACATTGAATTAATACTCGTTTTTTGTCTCCGAACCGCTGCTGGACGCGTCGTTTTTGAAGACTTGTCTGACCGTTTTCTGTTCGACTTCTTTTTGAAACCGGGCGATTGCTTGGGCTACGGGCATGGCACCGAGGTCGCCTTCGAACCTGTCGCGGACTGAAACGGTGCCGTTTTCCGCGTCTCTTGGGCCCACGATCAACATATAGGGCAGCATATCGAGCCGGCCGTCGCGGATTTTGGCTCCCAGTTTTTCGCTGCGGTAGTCGCCGGTGACCCGCAGTCCAGCCGAGATCAGTTGTTGCTCGATTTTTCTGGCATAAGTTTCAGATTTTTCGCTGACTGATAGCACACGGCCCTGTTCGGGTGCCAGCCACAGCGGAAACGCCCCAGCAAAGTGCTCGATCAAGACGCCAATAAATCGCTCCATGCTGCCAAAGGGGGCCCGGTGAATCATAATGGGCCGGTGGGCCTTATTGTCAGCACCGATGTAGCTGAGGTCGAAGCGTTCGGGCAGATTGTAGTCAACTTGAACCGTTCCCAGTTGCCACTTTCGTCCGATGCAGTCATTGACCACGAAGTCAATCTTGGGCCCGTAGAAGGCCGCTTCTCCTTCTTCTTCGGTGAACGAACCGAGCGTCTGAGCGGCCTCGATGCAGGCCTGTTCGGCCAGTTCCCAGTTCTTGACATCGCCGACGTATTTGTCGCTGCTGGGGTCGCGTTTCCCCACCCGGACCGAATAATCGTCCATACCCATGGCTTTAAATACGATTTTCACCAGCTCAAGACATCCGGCCAATTCAGCGGCCAATTGTTCTTGAGTGACAAACAGGTGAGCGTCGTCTTGGGTGAATCCTCGGACACGCGTCAGCCCGCCGATTTCGCCGGATTTCTCCCAACGATAGACGGTGCCGAATTCTGCCAATCGGATTGGCAGATCACGATAAGAGCGCTGCTGTGAATCGTAAATTTTGATGTGATGTGGGCAGTTCATCGGCTTCAGCAGATAGCCTTCAATTTCGCCGGCTTCCATCTTGTTGGCAAGTTCGCCACAGGTACAACCTTCGGTGGCCAGTTTCGCGATTTGATCACGGTCGATGATGGCGGGATATTGGCTGTCCTGATAGTAGGGAAAGTGCCCGCTGGTTTTATATAACTCCAGTTTGCCGATGTGAGGCGTGAAGACTTGATCGTAGCCCTGACGACGTAGATGGGAGAGGATGAAGTCTTGAAGTTGCTGGCGAACGAACGCTCCTTTGGGCGTCCACAGCACCAGCCCCTGGCCGACCATTTCGTCGATGTGAAATAGGCCCAGTTTCTTTCCCAGTACCCGGTGATCACGTTTCTTTGCTTCTTCGAGGTTTTCCAAATGTTGGTCAAGCTCTTGCTGGGAGAAAAACGCGGTGGCGTAAAGCCGTTGCAGTTGCTGGCGGTCTTGGTCGCCTTTCCAATACGCCCCGGCGATCGAAAGCAATTTATAAGCGCCGATCAATTTCGGGCTGGGGATGTGCGGGCCGCGACAGAGATCGACGAATTCGCCCTGCTGGTAAAACGATAACGTTTCGTCTTGGGCCAGTCCTTGGTTGATGTGTTCGACTTTGAAATCTTGTTTCATGTCGATACAAATCTGTAAAGCGCGGTCTCTTGGTTCGACAATGCGTTCGAACGGTTCGTCGAGTTCGATGATCTTTGCCATTTCGGCCTCGATCTTTTTAAAGTCGTCCTCGGTCAGCGGTTCTTCCAACATAAAGTCGTAATAAAACCCGCTGTCAGTGGTCGGTCCGAAGGCCAATTGGACGCCTTTTTTGATGCGCATCACCGCGCGAGCCATCACGTGGGCGCAGCTATGCCGCATGGTTCCCAAGGCCGCATTGTCATTGTTGGTGACGATTTTTAGCTCGACCGATTGTCCGTCTTGGATTTGATGATCAAGGGGAACGGGTTGGTGATTGACTTCGCCCCACATTGCCGCTTTGGCCAAACCGCGCCCGATGCTGGCGGCGACTTCTTTTACCGTTACGCTGGATTCAAATTCTTTAACACTTCCGTCGGGGAGCTGGACGCTGGTCATAGTGGGGGATTCTTTAATATTTTGATACAGTTTTCCCGCTTTGAAAAAACGCGCCTACAAATCGCGGTCCGGGAATAGCAGTATAAAGGACCATCCAAGAAGCCGAAACGTCGGTTCGACCCGAAATTTGTCACGACCGGCGGTTGGCGATCCGACTCCGGTAGATCCCGCTCCGTAGCCGGGTAACCGATGCTACCAAACCATCGGTGCCGGGGGCGGCTTTGAGCGTAGTTTTGCTGAAACCGTCGCAAACTTTCATATGTTCAGCGGTTTTGTCGTTGATCAACCGCGTTTTCAGCGAACATTGGTCGCGACCGGCGGCGGGTACCGCGACCGTAAAAAATCAGTCAGTGACAAACCTGAAATCAGCCCAAGATCTTCTTGATGACATGCCCGTGGACGTCGATTAGACGGAAGACCCGGCCTTGATATTTGCAAGTCAGTTTCAGGTGGTTGATGCCCAGCATGTGAAGCATCGTGGCGTGGCAATCGTGAACGTGGAACAGGTCTTCGGCGGTGGCGCAACCAAAATCATCGGTTCGTCTGAAGGAGGTGCCGCCTTTGACGCCTCCCCCGGATAAAAACATGTAACCGTTTTTTGTATGATGGTCACGCGCGTTTCCTTGTGACATCGGCGTGCGTCTAAATTCACCGCCTCAGATGACCAACGTGTTGTCCAACATGCCACGCTGTTTTAAATCCGCAATCTACGCTGCGGTGCCGTGGTGGATTTCTTTTGTGCGTTCTTTGATGTTTTTGACCACTTGCCCATGATGGTCCCATCCGGTGTGCTAAAGCTGAATGAATCGCACGCCTCGTTCGGCCATCCGCCACGCCATTAAATTGTTACTGAGGATGGGATGTGCGTCACGGTTGTCGTCGACCGGTTCTTCAGCCCACCCGCGCGAAAAAGGCAGCAAAACCATGAGCAAACCCAGAACAATCATCCCAGCATTCACACGCTGAAAAAACCAATTTACCTGTAAGAAACATGCCATAGGTTAATAAGAGTTGAAGTGCAGGCCGTCAGTTTAACTTCCATTTCGATGCAATGGGCCCGAAAAGACAGGCCATTTTTGCGCACTAAAATTATAGACTACTCATGGGGGTTAGTCTTTCAGGCCTCAAAGTTGAGACGCGTGATGGAGGCATAGATAGGGAAAGTTGCCGGGGTAAGGTTTTCTTATCACCGGCCTTAACTCTGATGAATCCAGCTCCAGTAAACTAAAAATGTAAGAGTGTCGAAAGTTGGCCGAAACGTCGTGATCATCGAACCGGGACGAGCGATCATCCATTTCTAAAACACATGCAAGACCCGATTCGTGTACATCACATTGTTATGCGGCGGGATCCTCGATGTGTTTGCAACCATCAAGTCCGAGACCAACGTGGTACACAGGGTGGACTGCGAACCAGTTTTCTCTGCCAAGGATTTTATTGCGCCGTCGTCCGGAACTCTCGCCTGATCTGACCTGCCTTCTTTGTAGAGTAAACAATTTGTTCGCAAGAGTGAACGATCAAGTGAAATTAGATCCTCAAATCCGCAGGAGGCCCATGTCAACTCGGGAAGCTCACTATTTGATTGAGCCAAATCAGTAACTTTTGCACCCACCTCAAGCAAGATAGAAATGTCAAATCCCTTTCGCCTAGCTTTGAATTGGTCGATGACTATTCCCAAGCCGGGATATGTGTTCGCATACAAGCTCGCCAACTCGTCGGCACGTTTTTCGGAGAACTTATTGGTTGCGGCATTTATTGTTTTTGCACTCACACATCTTTCGTCGGATCTGATTCCGATGTCGATACAGGCTAAAGCAAGGCGGAGTAGTATTGCGGAGTAGTATTGCGGGGTAGGTTTTTCGCAACGTTTGAAACAAGCGGCAGAAGTTCGAGGTCTTTGGGGATGGCTTTCGCCGAGAAAATGTTCCAAACGTTTTGGGCTACACGTTGCATGAATCACCATTCGGTCATCCGTTCGTTTAATCCGCATAGCGCTGCGGCTATTTTAAGCCCAAGGTCAAAAAAACTGCCGCTAAGTGATTTTCCAGGAATTCAGATCCAATTCGGGCACGGTGTTGAAGCGGTCGATTTGTGCCGCGAATTCGATATCCGCTTCTCGTCCGATTCTGACTAAGTTGATGCCCCCACGAGCTGTTTTGAAAAAATCGACTAAGGGTTTTCCCGCAGCGACGGCGTTTTGGACCGATCTCCAGTGGTCGATCGCAATGTGGGCGGCATCGGTCAAAAACGCGTCCGGTATTTGCTTCTGTTTTCGTTTGGCGATCATGCGTTCCAACAGCAAACCGGCAAAACAAACGTCTTCGCTGGTGATGATGCGGTCGGTACCGGAACACATCACGCAGACGCGCGGGATATCGAAAACGGCTTCTGCGACTGCGTCGACGTTAACCATCGCGCCGATCAAAACGCGATCAGCAGCGCGGCAGGCTTCCATTGCGACGGTGCCGTTGGTGGTAGCAAGAATCAGGTGTTTGCCTTTGATTGCTTCGGGAACGTATTCCAATGGAGAATTGCCATGTTGAAACCCGTCGACAATTTTGCCTTGCCGTTCGCCGCCGATGACGGAATTTTCTCCGATGCGTTGGTGTGCGGTGCGCGCCGCTTCGATCGAAGGTTGGGGCAGGACGTCAGTCGCTCCATTGAACAAAGCCGCAATGATCGTCGAGGTGGCCCGTAGTACATCAACAACGACGACCGTCGTGCCGTCCAGAGGTTGGGCGGCGGACGGTAGCAGCGCGACATCAAATCGGTGAGAGGCAGCGGTAGGCACAGTTACGGTGGTTCCTCTGGAGGGATCGGCGAATAGAATGTGTCGGACGTGGCCGCAAAGGATTGGCTCACCCCGACGTAGTTAATGTATCCGCTGGCGACCGGTCCTGAACAGGTGACTTATATCCTTTGGGTCCTGCACTCATTTTAGCCCCCAAATAAACTACATGGCTGTCGACAAATCAAATCAACGCGTTCGCAAAATGTTTGGCGAGATCGCACCCAACTACGACCGGATGAATCATCTATTGTCGATGAATGTGGATAAGTATTGGCGGTGGAAAACGGTTCGGAAACTTAAACCCAATCGCACCGATCCGATCCTTGATGTGTGTACCGGCACCGGCGATTTAGCGTTTGCGTTGGTCGGTAGTACCGACGGTGTGGTGCCCGTGGTCGGTTCGGATTTCTGTTTCGAGATGCTGGAGGTGGGCCAACAGAAAGGTCAACAGAAAGGCGAACGGTCCAAACCATCGGTCACCTTTGTGGAGGCCGATGCGCAGAACCTGCCTTTTCCTGATGATCAATTTCAAATCGTCAGCGCCGCCTTTGGATTAAGGAACGTTGCCGATACCGATCAGGGGTTGCGAGAGATGACGCGCGTTTGCAAACCCGGCGGGAAGGTCGCGATTTTGGAATTTTCGGTGCCACGAACTCAGCCCATCAAAGGCATGTACGGTTGGTACTTTAAGAACGTGCTGCCGAAAATCGGTCAAGCGCTTGCCCGCAACAACTCCAGCGCCTACGACTATCTCCCTGACAGCGTTGGCGAATTCCCTTGTTATGAAGCGCTGGCTGAGAAAATGAAAACGGCTGGAATGAGCCAAGTCGATTTCTATCCATTGACCTTCGGCATCGCGACGCTTTATATAGGTGTGAAATGAAAAATCACCCTTTGGTTTTAGCGATCACTGGCGCCAGTGGCGTTGTGTACGGCCAACGTCTGTTGCAGGTGTTGTTGAAAACTGACACCGACATCCATTTGACCATCAGCAAATCAGGCGCAACGGTGCTCGAACACGAAGTCGGCGTGAATGTTGATTTGAATAACTTTCGCGTTGGTGATTTGATACCCGGCCAGCCAGATTCTGACCGGTTGCGGTATCATCATTACGGCAATTTTATGACGCCGATTGCCAGTGGCGCATTTAAAACGCGCGGCATGGTGGTGTGCCCTTGTTCGGGAAGCACACTCAGTGGGATTGCGACCGCGGCCAGTAAGAATCTTGTTATGCGGGCCGCCGATGTCCATTTAAAGGAGAAACGTCCGTTGATTCTAGTGCCACGCGAAACACCGCTGTCGTTGATTCAAATTGAAAACCTGCACAAGGCCTGTCAGGCTGGCGCGACGATATTGCCGGCGTCGCCAGGGTTCTACCATGGGCACCAATCGGTCGAAGATTTAATCGATTTTGTTGTCGCCCGAATTCTTGATCATCTGAATATTGAGCACGACCTGATACGTCGATGGGGCGGATAAAATCGAAACGTTAAAAAACATTCTGGGGATGATCCGGTTCAGCCACACGATCTTTGCGTTGCCTTTTGCGTTGTTGGCGGCGGTGATGGCGTGGGTTGCCCCGGTTTCGGGGGACGCCGGTATCCAATTCGATGGTTCGCATCTGGCGGGGATCATCATTTGCATGATCGGAGCCCGTAGTGCTGCGATGGCGTTCAACCGATTGGCTGACCGCTTCATTGACGCTGAAAATCCACGCACTGCTGGCCGACATCTGCCGGCGGGCAAACTTTCGGTGGGGGCCGTTTGGAAGTTCACGCTGGGGTCGGTGCTGATTTTTCTAATGGGAAATGCCCTGTTTTTGCCTAACTACCTACCGCTTTTGTTGGCTGTTCCGGTGTTGTTGATTTTGTTTGGGTACAGCTATACCAAGCGGTTTACCGCACTGGCCCATTTTTGGTTGGGATTGGCGTTGATGCTGGCACCGGTGTGTGCTTGGATTGCGATCCGGGGTTTGGTGGTCATCGAAAACCCGGAAGACCTCGCTCCGGCGGTTGTTCTGGGGGCTGCGGTTTTATTTTGGGTTGCCGGTTTCGATATGATTTATGCTTGCCAAGACTACGCGTACGACGTGGAGAAGAAACTCAACAGTGTCCCGGTGATGTTGGGAATTGGCGGGGCTTTGAGGCTGGCGGCGGTTTGCCACGGGATAATGGTTGGATTCTTGATCTTGTTGCCTCTGTTGAAGCGCTGGTGCGGACCTGAATTGGGCCTTGGGTGGGTCTATTGGGTCGCGGTGCTGGCGGTGGCCGGTTTGTTGGTCTATGAGCATTGGCTGGTTTCGGCGGATGATCTGGATCGTGTGAATGTCGCTTTCTTTAACGTCAATTCGGTGCTTAGCGTGGGACTTTTGGTGGCCGGAACGTGCGACTTACTTTGGTTTTAACCCGTTATTGAGCTTTGTTGCGGTGCGGTTAAAAAGATACCGATAGACAGAAAATCGCTGGCAAAATAGACTTTTGCCTTGGTAAATGGCGAGCAACCTTCAAACGATCCCAAAGAGCCCCCTGATGATCTACACCGTTGATCCGAAACTTAAAGCTGTCCGTGACAAGGTTGAAGCTGGCGAACGTTTGTCGATGGACGACGGGTTGCTGCTGTACGATGCCGAAATTCCGCTGAATGATGTAGGGCAATTGGCGAATCTAGTACGCGAACGTAAAAGTGGCAATGCGGCGTACTACAACATCAACACGCACCTTAACGCGACCAACGTTTGTGTTTATCGCTGCATATTTTGTGCTTTTCGATCTGATCTACGAAGTGAAAAAAGCTACGTTATGTCGGACGAACAGATTCTTGAACGCGGTGCCGAAGCGGTCGCCAATGGTTGCACTGAAATGCACGTTGTAGGTGGGTTACACCACCAGAAAAAATTTGAGTGGTACAAAAACATCCTGCAAATTTTACACGATGCCTACCCGCAGTTGCACCTCAAAGGTTGGACTGCAGTTGAGCTTAATTGGTTTGAGTTTTTGACCAAGATACCGATGGACCAAATTCTGACCGAACTGCGTGATGCGGGATTGGGCAGCCTCCCCGGCGGTGGCGCTGAAATTTTTCACCCAGAAGTGCGAGATCAAATTTGCGAACACAAAGCCGACTGTAAGAATTGGATCGACATCCACCGCACGGCCCATCAATTGAACATCAAGACCAACTGCACGATGCTGTATGGGCATGTGGAAAAACCTTTTCATCGGATCGATCATTTGATTCGTTTACGTGAACTGCAAGATGAAACCGGCGGTTTTCAAACCTTTATTCCGTTAGCTTTCCATCCTGAGAACACCGGCCTGTCACACATCAAAAAACCGACCGCTGTGGAGGACTTGCGGACGATCGCGGTCAGCCGGTTGATGTTGGACAACATCGATCACGTGAAGGCGTATTGGATTATGCTGGGAATTGGAACGGCACAAACGGCGTTGTCATACGGAGCAGATGACCTCGATGGTACGGTTCGACATGAATTGATTTACCACGACGCCGGAGCCACAACACCGGAGTTCCTGTCGGTCGAAAAGCTTGAATCGTTGATCCGCGAGGCCGGTCGTGAACCAATCGAACGCGACACGATTTACCGCCGCATCGTGCGGGATGCAACCGACCGCATGGAGTGGTCGGTAGGTGAAGAGATTCTGGTTAACGCCTAATCTAACCTTTAATCTCTACTGCTTCGGTCTTTTAGGCCGCGTTTGGTTTTTTTCCACGCGGCGATGCTTCATTGGTCTAACGTGGACGACAATTCTTCTTTTCGCCCTTGGTTTGTGGTCAACCGTTCAATTGGATGCTTTTAACATGCGGTCAGCGGCGCTCTTCCCCGATGCGATGCAGGCGGGAATGCCGACGCCACGGTAGCTATTGCCGGCGATTTCTAATCCATAATGGCGTTCGGTTTGCTGTTCGATTTGCTGTACCCGGCTCAGATGCCCCAAGTGATATTGGGGCATGCACTGTTTCCAGCGAAACACGGCCGTGAAGATCGGTTCGCCAGCGAGGCCGATCGAACGGTTCAGTTGTGCGATGGCGATTTCGATTAGTTTGTTGTCTGGTAAATCGACTAAATCGCTTTGCAACGCACCTCCGATGAAACATCGAATCAACACTTCATCTTCCTCGCAGCGACCCGCGAATTTATTGCTGCTGAAGCTCAGCGCGATGACCTGCCCGCCATCAATGTGCGGGTAGATAATCCCGAATCCGCGGAAGTTGGTCTTCAACTGCGACCTTGCGATGGCCAACACCACGATCGCTGACGAAGCGGTAGTGATGCCTGAGAGTGCGTCGGCCAAGGTCGGATCGGTTTCGCCGATCATCGACGCCGATGCGGCCGCTGGGGTGGCTAAAATTATGCCGTCAAAGGGGCGTCCGTCGACGGCCCAGCGGTTGCCAGGGGAGGTGGCCGATCGGGCGGAAACGTTTGTTACCAACGTGTTTGTTTTGACGTCGATTTTAGGCAGTGCTTGGATGAGCGCGGTAACCAATGTAGACATCCCGCCACTGGGAGCGCGGAACATTGCGTACCGGGCGCCGCTGGCCTGTGAATCGCCTTGGTTGCGGTTGTTCTGCATCGCGGCGATCAGGCTTCCGTGCTGCCGTTCCATGTCGACGAAACGTTGCATCGTCGCGTTCATCGATAGTTTGGCAGGGTCTGCGGTGTAGATTCCACTGACCATGGGTTGGATAATTTTTTCGTAAGCTTCGATGCCGAACCGGCGAATCGCGAATGACTTCAGGGATTCGTCTTTGGGGTTGGGGAGGGCTTCGATTTCAGTTTCGCCAAGGAATCGTGATTTTCCATGCTTGGTCAGCAGGGCGCTGTCCAAAATGGGTTGTCGCCGGGTCGGCACCATCATCGACAGTCCTTGGGGCACAGGGAAAATCGTGTCTCCTAATCCGATAAAAGCACGATCTTGAACAGGCAGAGTTGCGATCAGTTCGTTTTCGATACCTAAGTCACGACAGAGCTCGAAGGCATCTGAGGGCTGGGTCACGAACATATCGGCGGAGGTTTCGATCAAGAAGCTTCCGGTTCGGATGGTTTTTAATACACCGCCCAACCGTTCGCCAGATTCAAAAACCGTAATGGCCGCATCGGGTATTTGCTTTTGAAGATAATAAGCTGCGGAGAGGCCAGAGATGCCGCCGCCAATAATCGCGTATCGGGGTTGTGCGCCGGTCATATTATATTGAGTTCGTACAAAGGAATCGCGCGGAGGAAGATTGTTGTTCATGATTGGCCACGATTATAAGCCACCTTATTTACGTTTGCTGACCCATGTAACAAATTTCCCGATCTCGGGATGATCGAGGAGCGTTTCGATCGTGTTGTGGTATCGCCCCAGTTCTTTTTCGCGTGGGACGAAGCGGTGGATGGCATTGTGGCACTCGCGGCATACGTCGATCGTAAGTTGCATTTGCTGACGTGTGTAACGTTTTTGGAACCAGCGATTACGATGGCACCGCCGCGGAATCAAATGGTGCTCGGTCGTGCCCTTTTTCATCGATCTTTGGCAAAGTTGACAGGGGTGAGTTCTGTCTTTAGCCATGTTCATTTACCGACATTGGTTTGTTTAAACTTGTATAAATTTGACGAAGAAAAATTTATCACCACCCCAATTTTAAACACCGATTGTTATGATGGAGTTTGCGAATGAAATGAAACAACTGAACGGATCAAAATGACACTTCCCATGTTACCGATGACGCCAACGATAGTTACCCGGCGGCTCGAATTTTGTACATCGAAGATAGTACACCGTTTGACATGGTTAGCATTTGTGTTGTCGATGTTACTGCTGACCGCGACGGGACTGGCTCAACAGGATCAACCCGAACCAACCCGTTATTCGTTGGGGTACGAATCGATGGTGCAATCTGAGGTGCCTCAGGGGAAGATAACGGAGCATCAATTGTTGGAAAGCAAGGTCTTTCCCGGCACCAAACGGCGGTACTACGTTTATGTGCCCCAGCAATACGATTCGTCTAACCCGGCGGCGCTGATGGTATATCAAGACGGACATGCCTACGTCAGTCGCGATGGGCAGTATCGGGCTCCGGTGGTGATGGATAACTTAATCCACAAGAAACAAATACCTGTCATGATTGGCGTTTTTGTTGATCCCGGGCACATAAAAGACGCACTGCCGGAAAAGCGCGGCTGGAGTCCGCGGCCTGAAAATCGTTCGCGCGAGTACGACAGTCTCAATGCTGACTATGTGCGTTTTTTATCAGAGGAAGTTTTGCCGAAGGTGGAATCGGAATTTAACATCACCCAAGACCCCGCCGGTCGCGCGATTTGTGGCGCCAGTAGCGGAGGTATTTGTGCGTTTACCGCCGCTTGGGAGCGTCCCGATCAATTCTCAAAAATCATCAGCCACATCGGCAGTTTCACCAATATCCGCCACGGGGACACTTATCCTGGCATCATCCGCAAAACCGATCCCAAACCTATTCGCGTTTACCTGCAGGATGGTAGCAATGATTTGGATAACGAACATGGAAACTGGCCGTTGGGGAATTTGCAAATGCACAAAGCGCTGGTTTACAAAAATTATGACCACCGTTTTGAGTATGGCGGTGGAGCCCACAACGGGAACCACGGTGGCGCAATCTTTCCCGATGCGCTGCGGTGGACGTGGCGCGACTATCCAGGCGTTGAACCTTTGCCCTTGGCGATGACCGCAGGTGTCAATGGTGATTCGTGGGCACGGAAGTGGTGGCACGATCGTCATCAGGACAAATTGAAACAGAAGAACGAAATGGACAACATCGATTTTGTGTTCCTTGGCGATTCGATTACCCACGGGTGGGAGCGAAAAGGGAAGTCCGTATTTAAAAAACGCTTTAAGAACTTTGATGTCCTCAACCTTGGCTTCAGCAGCGATCGAACCGAGCACGTGTTGTGGCGGTTGAGGAACGGGGAGATTCAAGGCATTGCCCCGAAGGTCGTCATGATGTTGATCGGCACCAACAACACCGGTCACCGTGTCGAACCTGCCGAAGAGACCGCCGCAGGCATTCACGAAATCGTGAAGGAACTTCGATCCCAATTGCCCAACGCCAAAATCCTTTTACAAGCGATTTTCCCGCGTGACGAAACTTCCAGCGGCCAGTGGCGGCAGCAAAACGCCGCGATCAATCAAATCATTAAAGACTTCGCCGATGACACGCATGTCTTTTACACCGATATTGGCCAAGTGTTTCTTGATGATGACGGCAACCTATCAAAATCCATTATGCCTGATGGACTACATCCCAACGTCAAGGGTTATGAATTGTGGGCCGATGCGATCATTCCACAGTTGGAAAATTTGATCAAGTAACCCGTCACGCCCGATGGAATCGCGCTGATAATTTTTAGTTCCTCTGTTCGAACGATGGATGATTCGATGATACCACCGTGGCCCGACGGATCTGCGTTTGGTTTGTTGTCCGTCTGCTGTTGTCCGTCTGCTGTTTTGCGTCACGTTGTTGGTTGGAATGTCGGCCCCGTCGATGGCTGATGAGCCCGCGCTTCAGTATTAGGAGCTTCGCATCTACAAGATTTATGACTTCGAGAAACAGCGAATCGCCGACGAGTATTTGCGGGCCGCGCCGTTGCCGGTGCTTAATCGACAGAAAATCGAAAACGTTGGCGCATTTCATAATCTCAAGGATTCCAACGACCATTCGATTTACATGGTGATTCCTTGTGCCAACCTCGAATCCTTTAGCAACCACAATCAAAAGTCAGGAAGAGACCCCAAGTATCTTCTGGCGGCGGAAAAGTATCTGGACTGCAAGAAACGCGACGGAATGTTTGATCGAATTGAAAGTAGACTGCTCAAGGCGTTTGTGGGGATGCCGCAAACGGAATTGACGGGTTATTCAATGGAAAAAACGATCGGGGGTTCGAATTTAGATTGTATGAAAGTCACACCAAACGACACACGCGGTTAAAAGTCGAAATGTTCGATAGCGGTGAGACACAGTTGATGCGTGAGGTAAAACTGGGCCCGGTTCTTTGGTGAAACGCTGACCGGTCCCGACCTTCCGAATCTCGTTTACATGCTGTCGGCCAAAAGTTTGGCCGATCATCAAGCTCATGGGGAACTTTCTTGGGTGCGCAAGGTTGGAAGGAAATAAAAAAAGACCCCAAGTACAAGGCCACCGCTTCCACGGCCAAAAATTGGTTTCTTTCTCCTGTTTCCTGCTCTCAGTTCTAATTCTCTATTTCGATTGTGTTTGTGAATACTCCCGATACAAATTCAGCAGAAGTTTTGTTGAAGATGCTCGATTCGTCGCCAGTTCGAGTTTCTTTTCTCGGTCCGGATTTGACGATTCGATTTGCGAACCAGGCCTATCGTGAAAGTCACCCCGAGGTCCGGGGGGCGGTCATCGGAAAACACATCCGTGAACTCTACAACGCAGACTTTTTTGAGTCCTATGTTGACCACTTTATCGAGGCGGCCAGTGGGAACCGGCAAGAGTTCTCTGTCTCGCAGAAGGAGGACGGTGCGACGTCGGTCTTTCGTACTGAACTGGTGCCGAACTTAGCGGCCGATGGAACTCCTGACGGAATTTTTGTTTACTGCACTGTTCTTACCAAAAGTAAAAAACAACGACATCGCGCTGATTGGAATTTTGATCTGGCCCTAAAAAGTCATTTGATCGCGTTCTGGGAACTGGATACGTCACGCGACGATTGGATTTTCGCGGAACACATCGAGGGGTTGTTGGGGCTTTCTGAGGGCGATCTAGACAATTCAATTGAATGTTTGTTGCGGCGTGTGCACCCCGAAGATCGGGGGCACGTTTTATACGATTGCGGAGCTGTAGAATTACAGGGGGCTTCTTACGTGAACGAGTTCCGCTGCCGGACGGCGACGGGTGAGTATCGTTGGTTTCGCTTGATCGGCAACCGCGAGCTCAATAACGATGGTGAAACGTCATCTTTGGCAGGTACGATTGCGGACATCAACGATTTGAAAAATGCAGAGATCCTTGCCGCCGACCGCTTGAAGTATCGTGATTCCTTTTTGTCGATGTTGTCGCATGAACTGCGGAACCCGGTAGCCGGAATTCAATACGCCATTGATATTTTCGGCGACCATTCGGATATGTCGGAGACGTTGTCGCCGCAGTTTAGAACGTCGGTGGGTATCATTAGGCGGCAAACGACGGTTATCTCACGACTGTTAAACGATTTGCTGAACGTGAGCCGCGTCAGTCAAAATCAGATTCTGTTTGAAGAGGAAACGATTTGCTACGCCGAACTGCTTAACGAAGTTGTTGAAAGCGCCGAATCGATCTACGCCAAGAAAAATCAAAGTCTTAAGTTCTCCTGTGATACGAAAAAAGCAACGATACGAGGCGATCGAGTGCGGCTGACCCAAGCGTTTATGAATCTTATTGACAACGCCTGTAAGTTTTCCGCGCATGACAGCGCTATCAAGATTGGTTGTGCGATCGTAGGCGATATGGTCGTAACCAGTGTTTGCGATTCCGGTCAGGGGATCGCGCCCGATTCGGTCGGTAACGTGTTCGACCTGTTTTTTCAAGAAGAGCAACCGCTTGATCGCAAGGCCGGCGGGTTGGGAGTGGGTCTTTACCTGGTGAAAAAAATTGTCGATGCACACCGCGGAACGGTCAGCGTTGTCAGCCCTGGGGAAATCGGCGGTTGTGAATTTGAGATTCGATTGCCGATCGAATCGACCAACGTCAGTGATTCGGCACCGCTGCCCAAAAAATCAGAAGACAGTTTGGTCTTGGTGGAGAATAATGAAGATTCGCGATTGGCGTTATCGATGGCGCTGCAATCACGAGGGTTCGACGTCACCACGTTCGAAGATGGCCAAAGTGCAGTGGATAACATTCCCCGGCTTGCACCAAAGATCGTCTTGGTCGACATCGGGTTGCCGGGCAAGGATGGTATTGAAGTTATTCGCGCGCTTCGGCACGCCGAAAGCCTTAACGACACCTTTTTTGTGGCCCTGACCGGTTATGGCCAAAAGCACGAGCGAGAAATGATCTTGTCAGCGGGGTTCGATAATCACTTGGTCAAACCGGTCGACATCGCGGAATTGTGCTCGATCATTAACGGCCGAAGCATCGCTTAATCATGGCTGACCAAGACTCAGGGCGGCGCGAAAAATGGAGGGCCTGTTTCACAATCGGATTCGCCCGTATTTTCCGCGGAGAGGAATTCCAGCGAACTCTAAAACGACAATCTATTCTCGATCGATCATCAGTTCGCTTGATCATCAGCGCGAAAATTCGGGGTGCTGGATTGGCAGTACTGGATTGCCAGCACGCCCGGGGAGGGTTTAAAATAATAGGATGAAACAGTATCTCGAACTTTTGAAACACGTATTGGAATCGGGCACCGAAAAAACGGACCGCACCGGCGTTGGTACTCGCAGCGTCTTTGGCTATCAGATGAGATTCGATCTCAAAGATGGATTCCCCCTGATGACCACCAAAAAACTGCATCTACCAAGCATCATTTATGAACTGCTGTGGTTTCTAAAAGGCGACACCAACATCGGTTACTTAAAAGAACACGGCGTTAAAATCTGGGATCAATGGGCCGATGAAAATGGCGACCTTGGCCCGGTCTACGGTTCGCAGTGGCGGTCGTGGCAGTGCGCCGACGGTGCCACGATCGACCAGATCGCACAGGTGGTCGATCAGATAAAAAACAATCCAGATTCGCGCCGTTTGATCGTAAGCGCATGGAATGTTGCTGAAGTCCCCAAGATGAAGCTTCCTCCCTGCCATTGTTTTTTTCAGTTTTACGTGGCCGATGGGACTTTATCGTGCCAACTATATCAACGCAGCGCTGATATTTTCTTGGGAGTACCGTTTAACATCGCCTCTTATTCGTTTTTGCTGATGATGATGGCACAGGTGACGGGGCTCAAACCGGGCCAGTTCGTGCATACTCTGGGCGATGCCCATATCTATCGAAATCATCTCGATCAAGTGCAAACGCAACTGGAACGTACCCCGCGCCGACCGCCGACGGTGAAACTGAATGATGCGGTGGAAGATATTTTTGAGTTTACTTATCAGGATTTTACTATTGAGGGCTACGATCCGTTGCCGAGGATTAAAGGTCCGATCGCAGTTTAAGTAGGCCGACGGGGGTGGGGCGTTTTTTACAGGAGCCTCGATCGAGATTTTGGTGATGCGTTATTCCAAGTGAGTTCTTTGATGCGCGTTAATTCTGAAGTCTGCTATTCTATAAGTGGGTATTTCTATAAGTGGGTATTTCTAAAGGTGCGTCTCTGAGAAGACTCAGATAGGGACTCCGGCGGTGGGTACCACGTTCATCCGGTGATCGTTAAGGGGCACCCACCACAACATGACGATCCATTAAGGCAAAATTCAACCATGTCAAATCGGGCTATGATCGTAGCGGCATCCACCAACGACGTCATCGGCGTCGACGGCGATTTGCCGTGGCATCTTTCCAGTGACTTGAAGCGATTTAAAAAACTTACGATGGGTCATCACCTGATCATGGGGCGGAAGACCTTTGATTCCATTGGACGCTGTTTACCGGGGCGGACTACCGTCATCGTGACCCGTCAGCCTGATTTCGTTTTCCCTGGAGCCAAAGTTGCCGGTTCTATCGAAGCGGCGATTGAACTGGCGGCCGATGATCCGATGCCTTTTATTGTCGGCGGAGCGCAGATTTACGCTTTGGCCATGCCCTACGTTGACCATATCTACTTAACGCGCGTCTATCAAACGATCCAAGGCGACACGTATCTTCCGGCGATTGACTGGGAACAGTGGGAGATAACAGAAGCGCACAAAGCAACCGC
Source organism: uncultured Pirellulaceae bacterium (assembly GCA_937944405.1). GTDB lineage: Bacteria > Planctomycetota > Planctomycetia > Pirellulales > Pirellulaceae > Mariniblastus. The sequence continues at coordinate 8,413 of CALDYR010000069.1, read as the reverse complement.
GTCGGGAACGGGGGCCGTAGATGTAGAGGGGGGGGTGGAATTTTCCTTTCAGGATTATCGTCGACGCAATTGACGCAAGAATTAAATTCTCATGATCAAATTCGCTGTTTTTACGAGAATTATCATCAGGAAGTTGGATTTAATCGTCAAAGCAACCCGAGCCAGTATTTTGAAAAAGGTTGGGGGGATAGGATTTGTCCATCGTGGTCAACACGATACAATGAAAATGCGTTGAAGCACAAATAACACACGGCGGCGCGGTGTTTGGGCAATGGCTCGGCATGTCCCCGTTTTTGATAGGCTGAGAATGACTCCAATCAACAGCGATGTTGAGCGGTAAGTAACCGTAGCCAACAACATAACAGTGAGGGAAGCGTGGAAGTTAAAATTATTGCCAAACATGGTGAACTGGCCGATCCAATTCAAGAAACGATGCGTGAGAAAGTTAGCAAGCTGCCTCGGTTTTTTGAACGAACCACCGGTATCCATGTCGTTGCAGATATGAGTCACGCCGAACCTGAACTTGAGATCATCGTTTCTGCAGAAGGCACCAGTGATTTCTTCGCCAAGGACAAAGGGACCAACGTGATCGTGGCGTTGGACAAAACGATCGCCAAGATCGAACAGCAGCTAAAAAAACATAAAGAGAAACTAACCGAACATCGCAAACACGCTCCGAAATCGACAGACTCCGAAGAGTAACACTTCGATTCAGTCAGCACCGAAATCGAAATCAAATTGCCGCTCCCACGAACCACCCAAAGCCTGTTTGGCGGCGCGGTGGTTGGGAGTTTTTGAGTTTTGGTTTGGCGTGAGGTCTTGGAGATGCGAGCCAACAAACTTACAGGGAATCATTCATGAAATTTGCAGATTTTGTCAAGAACGATGCGATTCAATCGGATCTTCAAGCCATCGATAAAGAGGCCGTCATTCGGGAATTGGTCGCCAGTCTGGTTAAAGCGGGCCAGTTGGACGCGGCCGAAGAAGAAAACATTGTCCAGGCCGTTCTCAAACGCGAGGAACTTGGCAGCACCGGCATCGGCCGCGGAATCGCTGTTCCCCACACCAAACACCCTAGCGTCACCGAACCGATCGGTACCGTAGGGGTTAGTTACAGCGGCGTCGACTTCAATAGTCTAGATGGAGAACCTGTCAACCTTTTCTTCATGCTCATTTCGCCTTTGGACAAACCCAGCGAGCACCTACAGGCACTGGAAAATATCTCGAAACAACTTCAAGACGAAACCTTTTGCCGGTTTCTCAAACAGGCCAAAAACCCAGAGGACGTTAAACAGGTCCTCGAAGAAGCCGACAACAACCAGTTCGCTTAATTCTTCTATCGAATTTAATCTGATCCATGTCTAACGACAAACTATCAACGACCGTCACGATCACCAACCCACAGGGACTGCACATGCGGCCGGCCTACTTGTTGGCTGAAACTGCATCTTCGTTCCAGTGCAAAATTGAATTGGTCAAAGACGACATTCGTGTCGACGGGAAAAGCGTGCTGGGGATTCTGACCTTGGGCGCCGCTGAAGGTGCAGAGATTGTGGTTGAAGCGTCCGGCGACGATGCCGGGGAGGCAATTGAAAAGCTCCAAGCGTTGCTGGAATCGGGCTTTCCTTCCGCCAAAAACCCGGAACCAGCCAACGACGCCAACGAAGGCTAAGGTTTTTCTGCACCGCCAGTGCGTCGTGGTTAGCCAATACTCAGCACGGTTTTTGTTGTGGTAGTTGTTGAAGACCAGAGTTTGTTAGACAGACAATCGGTTTGAAATCGAGCACGCCCTCTGGGGAGCATTGATGCTCACACCTTTCAAGAATCCTATCAACAGTTTGCCATCGGTAGGGTTTGGGTGCGCATTGTCCAATCGCGTTCTTATCGTCGGCGGCCGCAAATCCCCTGTACCGCAAGCGACTCTTGCACTGCGATTGAGCTTCTCAGCGCGTGCAACCCCCGCACCGCGATTGACCTTCGTGATGCTGCCACTTTGTGCGGCGCCGACGGTCGCATGATCTAACAACACACTACCGACGCTGCGAGATCTTAAAACACGCAGCTTCCGAAAAAAAAGAAACATTATCGTTATGAAAAAAGAAATGCTAATCAACTCGTTGCAGTCCGAAGAGTGTCGGATTGCGATCGTTGAAGATAGTCGGCTAGAAGAACTCTACGTCGAACGTGCCAGTCAAGACAACTACGTTGGCAACGTCTACAAAGGAAAAGTTGTTAATCTCGAACCCAGCATCCAAGCGGTCTTTGTGGACTTCGGTGTTGGGCGCAATGGTTTTTTACATATCAGCGATGTTGAACCGAACTACTTTAAACAGGGCGGTTACGATCCCGAAGAAATCATGCGGAAGGAACGCGCTGAAGCGGCTGCCAGTGGGCTGCGGAATCGTCCGCCGGCCAAAGGCGGTTTCCGTCCGCGTCACAAACCTCCGATTCAAGAGATTTTCCAACGCGGTGACGAAGTGTTGGTGCAGGTCATCAAAGAAGGCATTGGAAACAAAGGGCCAACCCTTTCAACTTATATAAGTATTCCTGGCCGTTATTTGGTGCTGATGCCGGCCCTCGGACGGGTGGGCGTTTCACGCAAGATCGAAGACGAAGACGAACGGCGACGGCTGAAGGACATTCTGTATGATCTTGATCCGCCCAAGGGCCTTGGGTTTATTGTCCGTACCGCTGGGGCTGGGAAATCACGTCAGGAATTAGAACGTGATTTGATTTACCTGCTGCGATTGTGGAAGGTCATCGTTGAACGGGTGCAAACAATTCCCGCACCGATTGATATCTACGAAGAAAGCGACATCGTCATCCGCACGATTCGAGATGTTTTATCCAGTGACATCGACAACATTTGGATCGACGACGAAGAGTCGTACAATCGCGCAAGTGCGTTTCTTAAATTGATCATGCCGCGGTTTGCCAGCCGGTTAAAATTCTACCAAGGCAAGGAACCGATGTTCCACCAGTATAAGGTAGAAGAAGAGATCGCCAAAATTCACTGTCGCGAAGTCGCGCTTCCCGACGGTGGTTCGATCGTTATCGACCAAACGGAAGCCCTTGTCGCGATCGACGTCAACAGCGGTAGTTTTCGCACCGAGGATTCGGCAGAAGAATCGGCTTATCGTTTGAATCTCCATGCCGCCCGAGAGATCTCGCGCCAGTTGCGGTTACGCGATCTTGGCGGTGTAATCGTCAACGACTTTATCGACATGCGTCGCGATAAACATCGACGCGGCGTCGAACGCGCTCTTCGTGACGCGATGAAACGTGATCGGGCAAGAACCAAAATTCTGCGCATCAGTCCTTTCGGGCTCGTGGAGATGACTCGGCAACGTATCAAACCAGGATTGAAGCGCAGCCTTTACAAGGAATGCCCTTGTTGCTCCGGTCGCGGTAACGTGAAGACAGGCGAAAGTATGGCGCTGGACGTGATCCGTATGTTGCTTTTGGCTCGTCAGCAAAAAAACGTCACTTCGGTCACGGTGAAAGTCAACGACGAAGTTGCCGCCTACCTCAACAATCAAAAACGAAGAGAATTGGCTCAATTGGAAAGCGACGCCAATTTCGATATCCACATTCGTGGCAGTGAATTTGTGTTCCCCGAGTTTTTAGAAATTGATTGTAAGGATGACGGCGGAGCTTCAGTGCCGTTGAGCCAAAACAGACGATAAACAGACGCAAAATAGACGAAATTGTATTCGCCGCGTTGGTATTGGTATTGGCCATTGGATTTGTAGGATGCGCACCGGGGGCTCTCGTTGGGCGTGCTGAATAGTGGCTGATATCGATCCTTAATGCGCTGACAACCGCGTGCTTCACACAGTACGCGGGAGTTTGAATTGGCCCTTTCACGCGGTTTTTTTATTTCGTCGATTTCCATAAGATCTAATACATCAGCGACATGGACAAACCTCAAAGAGTTTTCGTTTTGATTCGTATGACCGCGTTGTTTTTGAGCCTGGCGATGTTCATAGATCAAGTCGCGTTTTGCCAAACAGGCCAACGTGACGGTTTGAACGTGGCGGAGTCGGTTGCGTCTTGGCCGGCCTTTTTAGGCCGCGGGGCGACCGGGTTGAGCGCTGACCTTGTTCCCACCCAGTGGTCCTCTGAAAAGAACATTGCGTGGAAAACGAAATTGACAGGTGCGGGACAGTCCAGCCCCGTGGTGTGGGGAGACCGAGTCTTCGTGACCTCCATTGAGGGGGCGATGAAAGAAACCTGTGTTGTGTCGGCCGTTTCTTTGATCGACGGTCGGGTTCTCTGGACACATCAGATGCCGGCGACGCAGCAAGATCGCAGCAATTACTACCAAAGCCGCGCCGCGCCGACGCCGGTGGTCGATGCCGATGGGGTTTACGCGTTCTTTGAAACTGGAAATGTCATCGCGCTTTCGCACGATGGGGAAGTGCTTTGGACGCGATCGTTGGTAGACGATTTCGGGGAATTCGAAAACCGCATCGGGCTAGCCGCCTCGCTTGTTCAAACCAAAGCTAACGTTGTTGTATTGGTCGATCACGAAGGCCCTTCGTACCTGTTGGCGATCAACAAAAGCACAGGAATCGACGCTTGGAAGACCGAACGTTTCAGCCGGCAAAGTTATTCTTCTCCGATCGTGCTGCCGATAGGCCAATCGATGCAAATCGTCGTCAGTTCCTCCGGTAGCGTTGACGGTTACGATCCGCAGACAGGCCAGCAACTGTGGACCTATAAGGAGGTGGGAGGCAATCGCAGTACCACGCCGTTGCCCGTTTCGGGTAATCGGTTTTTGGTTGGCGCGTCACCCGGGATGCACGACCAGTACGTCACCGATGCCCGAAAATCGAACTTGGTCATCGAGATTGAATCCGATGGCGGTACGTACACACCCAAAGTCATTTGGCGAACCAATAAAGCGATGCCATCGTTCGCTTCGCCGATGGTTCACCAAGGGTTAGCCTACTGGATTACCAAGATTGGCATCGTGTTTTGCTTCGACGCTCAAACCGGAGAAAAGGTGTACTCTCAACGGTTGGGAGGATCGTGTTGGGCGACCCCGTTGGGAGTCGGGGAGCGTGTTTATTTTTTCGGAAAGGACGGTACAACGACCGTTGCACAAGCCGGACGCACCTTCAAAGTTCTACATAAAAACGAATTGATAACGTCGGTTCCCCAAAGCAGTAAAACGAGCACTCGCCCGTTATCCGATGATGGCCAACACAAGCAAGACACCAATGACGATGCCAGTAAAACCGACAACGACCCACCCCGGCGAGGGCGCGATGGGTTGCTGTTCGCTGAGAACGTCCAATATGGGTACGCGGTGGTCGGAGGTTCAATCGTCATTCGCACTGGCAGCCAATTGTTTTGTATACGCGACGAAAATGTTGCCACCAAGGCAGAAGTGATTCAAGAGCCCGATGATCAATGAGGCAGAGGGGCTTTGATCGGAGCGTTCGGATTTTCCCTTACCGTTTCCGGTTTGAAACTGATGGGGTGGTGGCGCATTCAATAAGTAGCCGGGACGGTGACTGGACGATTCTTGTGATCGTCGTCCAAACTGAATCCCATGGCGATTTCGATGCTTACCACTAAAAACCGGGAAGAGCCATTTCGAAGGCTTCTTCCGGATACGGCTTAACTGGTCGTGGGAGCGCTCGCCGGTGGCGTTTCAATGATGGTGATTGAGTTGATCACATCCGGCACCGCGCCAGGAATCGGCGTGTTGTTGCCGACTTGGGTGCGCACAATTTGATCAAGCACTTCATCGCCGTCGGTCACGTTACCAAAAACGGTAAACTGGCCGGTAGACAGATTGGTCGGCCCAAAGGTGATAAAGAATTGGCTGCCGGTGGTGTTGTTTCCGCTGTTGGCGAACGACAACTGGCCACGACTGTTAAACGGCGTCGTATTGCCGACCTCATCGGGAATCTGGAACCCCGGTCCGCCGGTGCCCGTTCCCAACGGATCGCCGCCTTGGGCGACAAATCCATCGATGACTCGGTGAAAGACCAGCCCGTCATAAAACCCATCGCGCGCTAGGTTTACGAAGTTATTGACGAAGGTCGGTGAGATATCGTCTTCCAACAGAATGCGAATTTCGCCACGGTCGGTATCGATGACGGCTTCGAAAGTGTTGTTGGTGTCGATGTTGAAAGGCGGTGGATCGGTAAAGATATTGCTCCGCAGGTTGGGTGGGATGTTCGATAATGCTCCGGTCCCTTGAAATGGGATAAACGGATCGACCGTGATGGGAAACGTTTGTTGCACCGTCGCCCCAGACGCGTCGGTTGCGGTGACGGTAACGTCAAACGTTCCGGCGACGGACGGGATAAATTCAAATTGTCCATCGTCAGAGATTGTAGGCGTATTGTTGCCGGGTGCAACGCCGTCGATAGTCGCAGAAAAACTTGTGATCGCTGAAGACGCCGACGACGGGACGACGTTTAAGTTGACCGATTCTCCAAACCCAGCCTGTATCGGAGCAATGGTTTCGAGCAGCGGGGCGTTGTTTTCCCCTTCAACGTTGACCGTCAGCAGGGCCGGTTGGCTGGAGTTGTTGGCGTCCAAAATGGCGGTGTCAGCAATCGTTATCGCGATGGTGCGTGTGGCGGTTGGCGCGTTGCTGTCGCTGTTCACGTAGGTCAGTGTGCGGAGCACGTTTTGATAGTCGGCAATCGTTGCCGCACCGGTCAGTGTTAACTGGCCAGAGGTCGCATCAAATTGTGATGTGATTCCCGTTGCCCCGGTATTAACAGCCAGTAATTCAGTCGCGCTCGCCTGACCGTTTTGGAAGGCTACCGTGGCGGAGTCAATTTGCGAACCCGACGCGTGGCCGATAATAAGATCCGAAGCAACCGCGACTGGAGGATCGCCGGCGCTGAAGGCGATTGCTGCATCGGTATCACTGGCAGGTCCGTCGGCATCGACGATCAAATCATTGACCACCGGGGTAACTTGAAAGATGCGTACATTGTCGATTTGAGGGCCGGCACCGTCCCCCGAATCTTCGCCGGCTTCACGGAAGTTCAAACGCGTCAAATCAGAGTCTGCATCGACAAGGATTCCATAGGTCTGCCATCGGTCGGTGCCTACCAAAGTGGCGGCCCATTGATTGTTCCATCGCACACGCAGTTGGTCTGGATCGCCGCTTGAATCTGGGTCTAACCGCAAATCAAAGGTCACATAATACGTTGCGCCGGCAGTGGTTGCTAAATCTTGAAACACTTGGTCAATTTCAGTCGACGACGAATTCAATGTCAGGGCGTTACCCGTTGAATCTTCAGTGCCACCGTCTTGGATCCGGATTGCTCGGTCTTGGGTGTCGGTCGAGAGGTTGAAGACAGAGAAGCCCGCAACGTCGTCGGGTGCAAAGTCGGGACCGCTGGTGTCGGCGCCGGTGTCCTCGAAGTCGCCGTTGACGACAGTGCCCTCGGAAACGGCCGAAAGACGAACGAAGTCGATCAGTGCTCCGCGCCCATCTCCGGTGCCACTGGCGTCACGAAACTCCAATCGTGATGTTGGGCCCGATCCGCCTGTTACAACGAAACTGGCGCGTAACCAAAACTGATTGCCGCTGAGTTCGGCAATGAGTTCGCCGTCGAAGAACACTTCGAAATCGCTTGTCCCCGGATCAACCGAAGCGTCAACTAACACAGGGCTGAGATAGTCAAAAGACAGAATGTATTGCTGTCCATCCTCGGTAGCGATGTCTTGAAAAACTCGATCGTCTTGCCCCGGTAGCGAATCGAGATCCAGAACCGTTCCCCGGTCATTATCGAACGTCAGCAAGTTGATCTGTTGTGCGCCGTCACCATCACCGTCGGAAACGCTAAAGCCATCGACCAAGCCGTTACCGAAGAAGCCCGCCGTTGCGGTAGCACCTTCAAAGGTTCGCGAACCGGTGCGCGTGAATGATTCAAAATCACCATTGACGATCAAGTTCGTTGTCGGTGGCAGGTCATTGGCGACTTGAAGACCGGAAGTAGCAGCCAGCATTTTTCGATCTTCAAGTTGTTGAAAGTCGATTCGTTTGGAAACCGTTCGTTTACGTCTAGATCGCATTTTTAAATCACCAAAAGGCAAGGCAGGGTAGAGTTTCAAATTGAGAATAGTCGCAGCGACCGTGCGGGCCGCGGAAACGCTATTTTAGCACGTGAAAAGTCGTTTTGCAGCAATTTTCCTTCAATTGTGAGTTGGCGCGGGTCGACGCTGTGGCCCAGCGGAGCGGTAACTATGCCGGTCAGCCCATCGAATCCTTTACGGAAGTCGATCGGCACGGTGCAGAGATAGATCGGTGTGCCGTGAGGTAATCCGTTCATTGCCGAGCTCCCACGGCGTTAGCCCGGATATTTCATCCGCGGAAATTTAGCGGTCTGTAAGAAAAGCCTCCTGCTCGGTAAAACGTTAGTGTTAAAGCAAA